>NZ_PJBM01000264.1:0-124672 GCF_002836075.1 Shewanella sp. GutDb-MelDb
GACTCAGCTAATATTAATTACCCTAATAGATATGGCAGAATGCTCGGCTAATTTTAGCTTAGCAGTGCTAACTGCGAAGCCGATGTAACGGATAGGAGTTTCATGGATATCGTATATTCAATCGGGGAACTAGAATCATTTTTGGTCGCGATAATGGTGCTATTTATCGGGCATAGTGTTAATCGCCATGTGGGTTTCTTTAAAAAGTACAACATTCCAGAACCCATTATCGGTGGGTTAGTGGTTGCGGCCATTACCACCGCCTTACATTTTCAGAATATTACCCTTAAGTTCTCTTTGCCGATGCAGAACACCTTAATGCTAATGTTTTTTAGTACGGTGGGCTTGGCTGCAAGCTATAAGCTGTTAGCTAAAGGAGGCAAGAAGGTGTTTATCTTCCTTGGCATAGCCTCCATCTACATTGTTATTCAAAATGCCGTCGGCGTGAGTCTAGCTACAGCATTAGGCTTAGAACCATTAATGGGCTTGGTTGCAGGCTCTATTACGTTATCAGGCGGTCACGGTACTGGTGCCGCTTGGGCACAAACGTTTTCTGACAATTATGGTATGAGTACGCTAGAGTTTGCGATGGCCGCCGCAACATTTGGTCTAGTCATGGGCGGGATTATTGGTGGCCCTGTTGCACAGAGATTAATTGATAAAAACAAACTGGTATCATCTTATGGCATAGGGGGAAATCATCATAAAGATCACCCCGATCTTGTTACCTATGATCAGCTTGAAGAGGACCGAGTCACCGCCAAAAGCGTCATGGAGACCTTGTTTATTTTGTTACTTTGCGTAGTGGGTGCTAGGTGGATTGAGCACTTGGTATCGGTGTTTGAGATCCGCTGGTTAAAAATGCCTGACTTTGTCTATGCATTGTTTCTTGGTGTGGTGATAACCAATCTTACCGAATTAACTCGCGGGTATAAAACCAATAGTGAATGTGTAGATATATTGGGTACCGTTTCTTTATCACTGTTTCTAGCGATGGCATTAATGAGCTTAAAGCTATGGGAGATTTTTGATCTGGCCATTCCTCTACTGATTATCTTATTAGTGCAAACAATAGTGCTCGGATTTTTTGCTTATTTTGTCACCTTTAGATTGATGGGCTCGAATTATGATGCTGCCGTTATTGCGGGTGGTCATTGCGGGTTTGGTATGGGGGCAACCCCAACGGCAGTGATGAATATGGGGGCGTTAGTGTCTCGAAATGGCCCCTCTCCACAAGCATTTATGGTAGTGCCGATTGTGGGTGCATTTTTTATCGATATCGTTAATCTAATTGTGCTGCAGGGCTATATTGGCTTTATCCTGTAATACCAATTCCATTAAATAGTTGGTCATTCAGCGGGAATTTAAATCACTTTAGAGAAGCACGTGGGTTGTAGCTAATAGTTATTCTCGGCTCTAGCATCCTGCTTCGCTCTACCTTCTGCATCCATGCAGGCGTATATCGAAAGCCACATGCGCTGTGTTAAGGGATTTCCTATGCCTTAAACATCAGCCGCACGCAGTGAGCTTCTCAGGAGATTCACTGCTGCGTTGCATGGTCTTAAAAGGGAATAACCATTTCTTCCACAATGCGCCTTGAATTGAAAGCCCTGAGAAAGCTCTGAATTGATCACATCTTTAGTGGAATTGGTATAATTTAACGGATCAATAAAATGGCGGCGAGGGTAATAAATACCCCGCCGCTGGTGCGATCAAACCAATGCAGTTTGTTGCTGGATTTTAGTGTTGGCGCAAGCACATTTGCCATACACGCATAAATCATAACGAAGCTAAAGTCGACTATCGCCCAGGTTAGCGCCAATATAGCTAACTGTGGCCCTTGCGGCAGGGTGATATCGATAAACTGTGGGAATAAAGCAGCAAAAAAGAGTAGATCCTTTGGATTGCTTATCCCGACTAAAAAGGCCTGTTTAAATAGCTGCAGAGGCGCTCCATTTCCTTTTGCTTGCGCTAGCTTGAGGCCTTGCCCATCAGCTTTGGTGAGCAGTAGTTTTATGCCTAGAAAGAGTAAATAAGCGCCACCACACCATTTCAATATCGTGAAGCCATACTCTGTTGCATTTAATAACGCACCTAAACCCGCGGCGGATGCCATCATCAGTATGAGTGCGGAAGTCACGCTACCTAAAGCGGTCGCTAAGCAGCGGCTTTTACCATAATGAATACCGTGCCCCATCGATAACACGGCCATAGTGCCGGGAGAGATAGCAATAAGCAGAATGGCGAAAAGGTACAGCAGCCAAGTATCAAAAATCATAATATTTTATACAATGTCTAGGATCTGGCTGCACTATAGCGGGCAAATTATCTTTAGGCAATGATGCTTAGCGCTGGAAATCAGGGATCACTTTGGGATGACGTCCCTTAATGGAGCGATAGAAAGCGATGATATTATCCATATCTTGTTGGATATCATCGGTGGTGTCTTTGCCTTCAGGAATGACAACGGTCTTACTGCCAAAATCTAACCCCACAGTGACGATGGGGACTTGAGCTTTACTGGCGATATGATAAAACCCCGTTTTCCAACGTGCTACTGGGCTACGTGTACCTTCAGGTGCGAGTGCTAAGCTAAAGTTCGCATTGCTATTAAAGATCTCAACGACGGCATCGACCAAGTTATTATTCTTTCTTCTGTCTACGGGGGTGCCGCCCATTGCGCGGAAGAACCAACCCCAAGGCGGAATAAAAAGCTGATGTTTACCCAAAAAGTTAACCTTGGCTCCCATAGCGCCACGCGCGACTAGGCCAATGACAAAATCCCAATTACTGGTATGCGGACCGACGATAGCGATATATTGATGATCGGTTGGCAATGCACCCGATATTTTCCAGCCGCTGGCTTTGAGTAAGAATTTGAAAAATGATTGAAACATGTAATGAAAACCGCCCTAGCTTTATTCTTAGTATTATTGTTTTCTGTGACTTTTACCAATGAACAGCCATAATGGGTAATAAGATGCCTGAATGGTGTTTGGGTATAGTACACGCAATAGTGTGGAGAGAGTCATGTTTAAAAAAGGGTTCAGCGTTTTACTACTATGTTTAGCATTTAACGCGAATGCGGTACCGACGGATGATATTGCTAATGTTTTGGCTGGACAAGCAGCAGCTTGGAACCAGGGGGACTTAGACGAATACATGCAAGGCTATTGGCATAACGAAAAAATGCGCTTTGTATCTAATGGCAAGTTTCGCTATGGCTGGGAAGAAACCCTTGCTGCATATAAAAAGCATTACCCAGATAAAGCAACCTTGGGTAAGCTGACTTTCACTATCAAAGAAACTAAAATGTTGAGCAATTATGCGGCGATTGTTGTTGGCCGCTGGGCGCTTGAGCGAGCTAAAGATAATCCCAATGGTGTTTTTACCCTGTTAGTAGAGAAGATAGATGATCGCTGGGTGATAACCCATGATCACACTTCTGATTAGTCACTAAGCCTATAGATGGTGGTACACGTCATCACCTAGGGTGTAGAGTGCTTATAAGGTAAAATCATCCCGGCCTAGATCCCTGCCTTTGCCATCATAACGCACTTCAGAAAACTGCACTTTTCCATGCTTGTCTTTCAGAATAATACTGGTTGAACGGGTACCGTACTCTTGGTGGTGAATATAGATCGATGAAAGGTGGCGTTCCCACTCTAAACTTACTCCTGTTTTTGGTAATTCGGCATCTGGAGCCTGTGTCCCGTCCTTCATAATGGCCAACAGCGAATCAATACAGGGGATACTGTTATTGGTTATGTGCGCTTGAATCGCTTGAGTACCGCGTGACATTTTTGGCCATATATCATCAAGTGCGCCGTTACTGATAGAGTGAAATCCAGCCGTAAGTTGCATGAGTTGTTGGCTACGGCTATCAAAACAATATAGCGCCTGTTCATCGCCATATAGCAGGTTAAATGGATTATAGAATGGGCTATAACGTGTTAACCATGGCTCATCTATGCCACCGTCCATTAGCGCATTTAGGACTAATTCCCCGCGGCTTCTCATATCTGACTGAATTAACTCAGGGTCGCGAATATTGGTTAACCCCGCAACCATGCCATGTTGATTAACACCAAGCCAAGTGCCACCCGCCTCTAGATCTTTGCCTGCGAGTAGCTGGTCATGACTGGGCCAGAAATGAGCGGGTTCGGTCGGGCGATGATGAAATTCATCACGATTGGCGCAAATAATCAGTGGGTATTCAGGGTGCGCCTCGAGGGCGACAAATAGAATGCACATAAGCCAGAATAAAATGGAGTGATGAGTACAGACTAATACTCATCCCCAAGAAAAGCTATTCTGGCTTAGTGATGATGACCATTGTCGTGGTTGTGCTCATGAGCGTGCGGCTTCGTTTTAAGTAACATGAGTCGGCTCATAAATTTACGCGGACCTAAGCGAAGTAAGCTGGCTGCAAACAAGGCGGCAACCACCCAAAGACTCATACTGTTGAGTAGGTGTGGTAAATGCCCCAATGCCTGCCATTGCGGTTGGATCCATTCAATAACGGCAAGTAAGCCGAAGAGGAGAACAAACAAGGCCACTCTTTGTGGCCAACCCATTAACTTTAACTGCGCGAAGTTGATAATGGGTGCGGCAATTAATGGCAACATTACTGCTGTTGTCGTCCAGCCGCTATAAGCCAATGAAAGTGATAGTACCGCGGCGCCGAGATTACAAAAACGCATCGGTAAAAACACCAATAGTAATACAGCAACTTGCACTATTGGGTTGGATAAAGGCACTGCTGGATGACCAATTAAGTTGGCTAAAATAAGGCTAAGCACAATCCAAGGCGCACTGCGGTCAACTAAGTGGGCAAAACCAAAACGCACCGCAGAGGTTGGCAATGAGTCATGGGGATCTGTTGGTTCAACTTTGCAGTAAGTTAACAACGCACCTATCAAAACGACTGAAATCGCTTGGATGAGCGCGAAAATAGGTCCGAGCAACAAGCCGGTAATGATGATCGCTTCAGGGCCTAGTAGTCGTTGTAACCAGCGTTGACCGAGCGCCTTATTTTGAGGTGTTAGCCCAAAGTAAAAACGAATGCTCGCAACGGCATAGCTGAGTAATAAGATCGGCGCAATGGTGAGCATCCAATCCAATAGATGTTCAGTTGAATGACTGTGCTGATGATCATTTCCACCAGAGTCCATCATTAGTAGCAGAAAGAGCAGTCCGATACCGAGTAAACTTCCTATCCCCGCGTGGTACTCAAATCGACCCTGTTTATCTGTATTGGGTTGACCATGGGGTTGATGCAACACAACGTGCAATATGGAACCTGTAACAAACGCCTGTAAATAAACCGTATTCTCCAGACTTAGATGCGACAAGAACTGTTCGCCAGCAAAGTAGCCAATGCCCGTTAGCAGCATCATACCGGTCAAAACTAACATCGCCCAACGGCTGCCAACTTGAGGCTTTAGCAGCCACCAGATAGCGACACCAACAGGCAAGCGATGCAAGATAATACCGAGGGCAAGCAGCGGTGAGTTACCGTCTTGCTGGGCCAAAATCATTGCACCGCCATCAGTAATGGTATGCAGCAGTAATCCACCAACACCAAGGATAAGGGTCAGGTTATGGGTGACTTCAGAGTAACGATGAAATAAGCGTTCGCTCAGCGTGGGACCCCAAATACCAATGATGACAAACACAATAGCCAGAAAGCCACCGTGCTCTAAAAGTTCGGGTAAAATATGGATCAGCACTAAGCCGCCCAGTGAAACGAATATGAATCCGTCTAGGCCTTTTTGTAACCCCGTTCCCGATGAAAAAAACCGGTAAAACAAGGGTCCTAATAATAGTGCGATACAGCTAGCTAAGAGATACAGCATAGGGAACCCATTTAAAATCCGCGAGTGCGAAAAAGCGCCACAGTATACCAGTGTTAAGGGTAATTAGCAGAGCGATAAGCCGAATTTACATTGATATATAACTACGGCCAAATTCATGTTAATTCTTAATGTATTGTTGACGAGTGCAAATATTTTATAACTTTTTGTTAGCTTTACTGTAAAACATACTAGAATAATCTTCTTTTCAAGTCATTAGGCGTCACCCAAGCAATGGATACAATGGATACTTTCTCAGCGGCAGTCATGCTATTTCTCATTATGGACCCGTTGGGCAACTTACCCATATTTGCCTCCATCTTAAGGCACATCGAGCCAAAAAAGCGTCGTCGCGTGTTGATCCGTGAATTACTTTTTGCATTAGCTATTATGATGTTGTTCTTGTTTGCGGGTGAAGCGATCCTTAATTTCCTTAACCTACGTTCAGAATCAGTGAGTATTGCGGGCGGTATTATTCTGTTTTTGATCGCCATTAGAATGATTTTTCCACAGCCTGGTGGCGTTGTCGGACTGGCAGCAGGTGAAGAGCCCTTCATTGTGCCAATGGCTATTCCATTGATGGCGGGACCTTCGGTGTTGGCGGCGCTCATCTTGCTCGCTCATACCGATGGCAGCAGAATGATGGACTGGACCGTTGCATTACTTGCCGCGTGGGGATTAAGTGCCATCATTCTATTGTTTTATAAAGTCTTTACTAAAGTGTTAGGAGAAAAAGGTTTAACGGCAGTAGAACGGCTGATGGGCATGGTGCTAGTGATGATATCGGTGCAGATGTTCCTCGATGGCATTGCAAGTTATATGAAGGCACTCTAGCAACAACTCTTATCTTGATTGGTGTCACTTGCCGTTACGCCAATCAACATCGTAGGACTTAATCGTGAAATACAAATGTTGCAGAACAAATACTAGCCTGTAATACTCTGAATACAATATTCAAAAATTATAATAACAATCATGATTACCTGCCTACTGCTTTGTGCTGCAAGTCTGACCTCCATCGATTCTGTTGATTATCAAAATTTGCTGCCTTATCAGGGAGTGCCAACTTCAATGGAGCAGCGAGATAACAAAGGTAACTTGAGCATAGGCTCTGTATATGTCGATCAAGGCGCATGGCATGGTTTTCATCTGCCCAACTCTGCTGAGTACTATGGCAGCTTCACCGGGCCGCTGTTTATTGCGCAAGAGTATAGTCTGCACCTTAGCGATAGTTTGCAACGCTTACAGCTGATCAACGTCACTACTGATAAGTTCTTATCTTTTGATAGTGCCGCCAAAATTGATATTCACAGCCAGCCCGATGGGCTGGTTCAAACCTATACATGGTCAGATATAAAAGTCAGTTTGAAACTGAGTTATAGCGACAACCGCACTGCAACGGTGATGACTGAGCTGACAAATCTTTCAAACCGCGATCAGCAATGGCAGTTAGTATGGCGTGGCCAACCTTTTGCCAGTCATCCAGAACAACCACAACACTCGCTCATTTCTGAGACTGAATCGAGCGCAAATCATATCAGCTGGCACTTTAAGCCGGTGATGCAAACATGGCGTATGCAACTCGCGGATGCCCAATATCAGCTTTGGTTTGACCGTGATATGGCGATTAGAATTAATGCCCAGTCGGGTTATTTGGCCATTGCTGAACCTGTCACGATTGCTGCGAAGCAATCTTATTTATTCAAAAGCGCACAGCGTTATTTTCATAACGAGAAAGAGGCACAAGCGCATACGGATCCCGATTGGCAACTGATAAAGCAACAACTGGCAAATAATCGGCAGCGCTGGCAAAGCCGAATGGACAAGTTATTAGTCGGTGGCGATAAAACTGCCCGCCAACTGGCAGTCAAGAGCATGCAAACCATCATACATAATTGGCGTAGCCCTGCGGGGGCATTACAGCATGATGGTATTACCCCCTCAATCACTTATAAGTGGTTCAATGGTGTTTGGGCTTGGGATACTTGGAAGCAAGCGGTTGCAGTGGCACGATTTGAGCCTGAATTAGCTAAATCAAATGTACTGGCGATGTTTGATTATCAGTACACAGAACACGATAAAGTTCGACCGCAAGATGCGGGAAGCTTGCCCGATGCTATTTTTTATAATCAAGATGCTGAACGTGGCGGCAAAGGTGGCAATTGGAATGAACGCAATGGCAAGCCGCCATTAGCAGCATGGGCGGTATGGCAAATTTATCAGCAAGATGGTGACCGTGAGTTCATTAACAGCATGTACCCCAAACTTGTTGCCTATCATCAGTGGTGGTATCGCAACCGCGATAATAACGATAATGGTTTGGCGGAGTATGGTGCCAATCTTCATCCTGCACACATTAAAGATGGCGAACTCAATGTAGAAGCCATTATCGAAGCGGCTGCTTGGGAGTCTGGTATGGATAATGCCCCAAGGTTTGATGCTGACACTAGCTTAAATGTATGGCAAAACCGTCAAGGTGGCGAAGTCGTAGGTTACTCAGTAGCGCAAGAGTCGGTTGATCTTAATGCCTATCTTTATGCTGAAAAGCGTTTCTTACAAGAGATGGCGAAGGCACTTGAATTAACAGCAGATATCCAAAAGTGGGATGTAGAAGCAGCGCGGTTAGCCAAGCAAATCCAGATGCAGATGTATGATCCTGAATCGGGTTTCTTCTACGATATTCGCTATACCGAAACGGGTAGTGAGTTGATGATTGATAAAGGTAAAGGAGTTGAAGGTTGGTTGCCCTTATGGGCGGGTGCGGCATCGAATGCGCAAGCAAAAATCATTGTTGACCGTCATTTGAATCAACAGCAGTTTGGCACCAAAATGCCATTTCCAACCGTCAGTGCCGACAGTCCTCATTTTGCCGCAGCGCAATACTGGCGTGGCCCTGTCTGGCTCGATCAAGCTTTGTTTGGCTTACAAGGTATCGCTCGCTATGGTTACCACGAGCAGGCGCAAAGATTAGCATTGCAACTTGTGACCGAAGGCGAGGGGATTATTGGACAAAGTCCTATTCGCGAAAACTATCATCCAATCACTGGTGAAGGCTTGCATTGTACTAACTTTAGTTGGTCAGCCTCGGTGCTATTGCTCATCTACGATGCTTGGTTAAGCGGACCTGAGTAAGTATTCATCCTTCGATATTTAGAGCTTCCATCGTTTATGTTAACGATGGAAGCTCTGCAATTTGACTGCGTTATGTTGGGCTGGGCTATATATATTGATACTTATTGGCACTGATTTTGTGACTAGTATTTTTAGCCGTATTCTGTGGTTTAGGTCTTTTACTGCAAACTCTCCTAAAATAGATAGCTAAAGATGAAAACTTATTTGCAACAATGCGGTCTGATTATTAACAGAGTGACAGCATTCGAGTGGGCATAAATGATTATGCAGTACAAAGCAGCAATAAGAGGAGCGCTTGAGATGAAGGGTTTTTTCCAAAAAAGTGCCGTTATTAGCTTTTTACTGAGTGCTTTGGTCGTGATGAATACAGCGTTGGCAGTCCCCATTTATGGCACTACCGCGGATGCTAATATTGTCGATAAAGAGCGTGTTCTTTATTGGTTAATTAAGCGGGGAGAAGTCGCCAGCAGTGCATCTGATACCGAAAAAAAACAGGCTGTTGAAGCTTTTATAGCTCGTTCAAGAGGGGCGAGAAAAATATCGCTACGTGAAGCTCGGTACGAAGCGGCCCGCCTGCAGCAAAAAAAGCAAACAAATAAGTTTGTCAGTTTTACAGCTGCACAAACACAAAGTATCACCAACAAAACCGTTAAAGTGTTGGCGGTATTGATCGATTTCCCCGATCTCCCTTATGACAAAAATGGCTTAAGCAGTAGTGATACCTCTATGTATTACAGCGCTTATACTGCTGAACATTATAACAACTTACTGTTTTCGACCAATGGTTATGCTGGCCCAACAGGGCAAACGTTAATGACAGGCTATGAGTATTATCAGGCTGAATCGGGTGGTAGTTTCTTTTTTACCGGTGACGTTAAAGGCTGGTACCGAGCGGCAAATAACGCGGCAGCTTATGGTGGAAACGATGATGCAGATGATGATATTGGGGCAATAGAGCTGGTTAAAGAAGCCGTGAGTGCCGCCACAGCCCAGATGAGTAGTACTGAATTAGCGACTTATGATGTTGAAGACCCGTTTGACGTTAACCAAAATGGTAACTTAAACGAACCTGATGGTGAGATAGATCATGTGATGATTTTCCACTCCAGTATTGGTGAAGAAACAGGGGGAGGGATGTTAGGCGCCGATGCTATTTGGTCGCATCGTTCATCAATCACTCCGTACACTATCCCAGGAACCAGTATGAAGCTGTCTAGTTATACTATTCAGCCTATCGATGCGGCACTGGGGGTATGCGTACATGAATTCGGTCATGATCTTGGCCTACCAGATGAATACGATATTAGCGCTAAAGGCAAAGGCTCACCCGTCGGTTTTTGGTCAGTTATGGCTTCAGGTAGTTGGTCAGGTGCCATTCGAGGTACCGAACCCACTGGATTTAGCCCTTATGCACGTTCATACCTACAAGGTAAATATCAAGGCAATTGGGTGTCTGAGCAAAAAGTTTTGCTAAACACACTCGACTCATCGGGACTGGATATCGCCTTAGTTGAGGCGGTGAATCATGATCAAGTTAATCAGGTGTCACTGGCTATCCCTGCTGAGGAAGTTAGTTTTACCGCCCCTTATGCGGGGGATTACCAATTTTATTCTGATCAAGGTGACATGATTAATCATGCAATGTCGTTTGATATTGAACTCCCCGTGGCGACACCGTTAACACTATTGATGAAAGCGCATTGGAGTATTGAGTTAGATTATGATTATGCTCAAATTATGGTTGATGGTATTGCGCTGGAAGGGCGTTACACCAAAGCCAGCAATGGAAGAAATTCAGCACGTAACATCATAACGGGCAAGTCGAGTGATTTGGCTGCGGCCGAAGGGACCAATGGCTGGGTCGAGCTCGAGTATGATTTAAGTCCTTATGCTGGACGCAATGTACGCTTAGCAATCAATTACGTTACTGATCAAGCCGTTGGAGATTACGGTATTGTGATTGATGATATCACCATTAATCAAGCTGATACCGTGGTGTTATTCAATGGCGCGGAAACCTTAACGGATATTGCTTACGCCGGTTTTTTACGTGTCACTGATACGCGACCAGGTAAAGATCGTCGTTACATTGTTCAGCTACGGAGTCTCCAAGGCGTTGATAAAGGTTTGAAGAGTCAACGTTACGACCCTGGGGTGGTACTTTGGTTAGAGAACAATGATTACAGTTCAAATGAAGTCAGCAAACATGCAGGCTACAGCTTGATTGGAGTTGTTGATGCCGATCAGAATTTGATTGGCAGTTTAGATTCTGAGTTTCAGATCCGTGATGCTGCGTTTAGCCTCTTTAACCAATCATTTTTCAGCTATGGCGGCTCGTCTGATGAGCATTTATCGGCTAACAAGCTATTTGATGACGCCAGCGATTATACGGCGCCGCTTCAGCCTGAGTCTGGCATGGCATTACCTGAGCTCGGTTTATCGATAGAGGTGATGACACAAGCAGAAAATAGTAGCAGCGCGACTGTGCAGTTTAAATATCGTGGGATGACTGAGCCGTCGACAGAGTTGAGCGCTGTTATTTCTCAAAACCAGCAGGGCGCTCAAGTTACCTTTACGGCAGCTGTCAGTGGTGGTGATGGCACTTACCAATATGCGTGGGACTTTGGTGTCGATGGTGCAACGAGCATTGAGGCGGCGCCTAGCTATACCTACAATAATGCAGGCAGCTATTTAGTCACACTGACCATTACTGACGGCAATGGCGTTGAGTTTACCAATAGCACGACGGTGAATGTTAGCGCAGTGCTAGATGTTGGTTTTACATTAACCGTGAGTGGTCTGTCGGTGACCTTTAATAATAAATCGGTGGGTGGCAGCGGTGAGCTGAGCTATGCATGGCAATTTGGCGATGGCGCGACCAGTATCGAGACATCTCCATCACATACATACGTAGCAGCAGGCGACTATAATGTAATACTCACCGTAACGGATAGTCTAGGTAAAATCGGTGTTATGAGAGGTATGATCAACGTCGCGTCAGCAGTGACAACCACCACGACTCAGAAGAGTAGTTCCAGCGGGGGCGGTTTAGGCATGTTATCGATAGGGCTCTTATGTTTGCTTGCGAGTTATCGCCGTAAAATTATGCTGAGTGGCCGAATAGACATTTGGACTTAGATATTTAAACTTGGACAGTTTGGGCAAGCACTGTATTTGCGTAAAGTGGCTTGCCTTATTACTCTAATCTGAACAATGTAACGGGGATTAATTTGTGAGTGCCGCAATGGCCTTTTGAGCGGCTGGTAGGAATATTTCACTCACAATGAGTTGTTCTTGTTCATGTTGGAAATAACGTCGACGCCCCCAAAGTGCATGGCTGGTATCTTGGTCTAACGATTCGGCGAGTTTGGCTATTTTGCTACAAGCCTCAAAATGTGCAATTTCAATTCTGCCCGGAGTGAATTCATCTTTAGAATAGAGCAACTCCCCTAACGGTCTCGTACCTAAGCCCAGAAAGTCCTGCTGCTTTTTTTCGAGCAAACGTCCAGGGATTAATGTACGAGCAAAAATCCAAGGTACGCCATCCAAGACTAACAATACCTCACGGATCCACACTTGTTGATAATCGGGATACTCGTTGGTCAGCGGTGAAAGGGTGTCTTCACCTAGTACTTTTACTTCGAAATGTTGGCATTGAGCTTTTAGCTTTTCAGTCAAACTACTGGTGCTCAGCAACCAATCTTTAAAAGGCGGCGAAGGCAAATTAGTTATTTTTTCTGGTGAAATCCACTTAATTGATTCACCATAGGGGAAGCTTAACCTAGTCACACTCATCTAATTCTCGGTACAATGTTAGCAAACCGAAGCAGTCTAGCATGCCAGTGTCATCCCTGATAGCCGTTGTCGGCGTTGAACGGGTAGGTTGGCGTGATAAGAAAATAGCATGAGGTTTTGCCTCATAACATATCGACTAGGAGTCAGTTCCACAATGAAAACAATTATCGCGATATTACTCTTAGGTTTAAGCAGCTTTAGTCTGTTTGCTGCGAATGACAAACCGCTAGAGGAATACGCTTATTACGGTTTTGAGCCTGAAATCGTCACTAACTACATATCTAATCGAAATAAGCTGGGCTATGTCAGGCTTAGCGTTGAGTTAATGGTAAAAAATCCTGAAGATTTAGTGAGTTTGGAAAGACACGATCCGTTATTACGAGCCGCGATCGTAGAGATTTTGGGTAATCAAACTGAAGACAAAGTGAAGTCGTTGACTGGTAAAGAGGAAATTAGGCGAGAGTGCTATGAGATGGTCAATCGCTTACTAGAACAAGAAACAGGTAAAGATCTGGTGGTTAATCTACTTTTTACTAAATATCTATACGATTAAAATCACCTTAGCCGATATCGATTTTTACGTCGCCATAGTGAAGTTATGCAGCAGAGTGAACATGAATAAACCGAAGAAAACGCCTACTACGCTAGCATCTGTGATAACTGACAAGCCCGCTCCAAAGCTAAATAAAGGGATGCATCCGCGTAATCTTCACAATGCAGGCTATGACTTTCCCGCGTTAATGAACAGTTATGTCGAACTTAAGCCATTTGTGAGTACCAATGCATTTGGTAATTTATCGATAGATTTTTCTGCGCCTAAAGCGGTTAAAGCACTCAATGCTGCTTTGCTTAAGCATCATTACGCTGTAGATGCTTGGGATATTCCGTCAGGGTTTTTATGCCCGCCGATCCCGGGACGGGCAGATTACATTCATCATGTAGCTGATCTGCTAGCGATAACCAAATTGAGTAAGCAGCGTGTGCCTAAAGGTGAAAAAATTAGGGCGTTGGATGTTGGTACCGGGGCGAACGTTATTTATCCGCTGTTGGGGATCCAATCTTATGGCTGGCAATTTGTTGGTAGCGATGTTGATCCTATTTCAATCAACAATGCCCAACAAATTTTTGCTAATAACCCCGATCTTAGTAACAAGTTTTCCTCTCGATTACAGTGTAACTCCCAACATGTATTTCAAGGTGTTATTGGTAAGGGTGACCGTTTTGATGTCACTATCTGTAACCCGCCTTTTCACGCATCTCTTGCCGAAGCGAATGCCGGGACGACACGTAAACTCACTAACCTTGCCGCAAATCGTGCCGCTAAATTTGGGCAGAAAAGTACAGTTGCAGTACCACAAGATGATTCTGGAGTGCTTAATTTCGGTGGTCAAAAAGCGGAGCTTTGGTGTGAAGGCGGCGAGAGGCAGTTTTTGAGTAGCATGATCACCGAAAGCCAAATGTTTGCCGATCAATGTTTATGGTTCACTACCTTAGTATCTAAAAAAGAGAATTTAAAGCCTGCGCAATCGTTACTGCAAAAAGTTAAAGCGCGCGAGATTAAAGTGATTGAGATGCACCAAGGTAACAAAATTACCCGTATTTTGGCTTGGACATTTTTAACGCTTGAGCAGCAACAGTTATGGCAGCAATATCGGGATCAACTTTAAGCTATTAATGCGCTTTCTTACCGGTGTGTATTTAAAGTTCGAAATAACCGGCTGAACTATTTCAATTATTTCAAAACTTAGCCTAGACTGATAGCAATGTGGTTGAGTTAGTTGGGTTTAGTGGTGAATTTCAAGTTAGAACATCTACTCATAGAGTTGGAGCTATATCTGCAGAAGCCTGAGGTGAGAGCATCTCGGGGGGAGCTAGAACGTCTAATTAGTGATGACTTTATGGAGTTTACCGCAACGGGTTGTCGTTTTGGTAAAGCGGAAGTACTCGCTCGATTACCGGATGAACGCGCCCCGTATATTGAAACCAGCCATTTTGAAGTGCGAGAGCTCAAAGCTGGGTTATGTCAGGTCTTTTATCGCGCCAAGCTAAAAAAAGCTGGTAATAACATCACCAGCTTTTCTATGCGAAGCTCTATTTGGCGTAACCACCAAGAGGTTTGGCAAATGGTGTTTCACCAGGGCACACCCTGTAAACCATTTTGACAGTGGGCTTATTGTCCATTCCAAAGGAGTTTGCCACAATCCGTTAAGTCATACCCACCGAGTGTTGCTGCTAATTGCTTTGTTTGTGGCTCGGCCAGTAAATTGAATAAACGTTGCAGCTGACGTCTGAAGTAAATGCCTTGTGGCATAACAAAATCAAAAGACTCTGTTACCAATGGCACAAAGCTTAAACCACTTTCAAGTGCTACAGATTGACAACCGAAACCGATATCCGCATCACTTCTGGCAATATAACCCGCAAGTTCTCGCTCGCTTTGTGCCACTAAACTTGAGTTTAATTGCTCAAATGCAGCGCCTTGCTTCATTAACCATTGCTCTAAGTGCTGTTGACTGCCAGCACCAGCCTGACGTGCAACCCAGCGCCAAGACTGTTGGGATATTTTGTCCAGTTCTTGGCAACGGTGATGCATATCGGGGCGCATCATTAAGCCTTGTTTACGGGTATAACCATGCACCATCACCCATTGCTGGTGGTTTGCGTAACCTTGCAGTAAAGCAGGGTGACGGATTGCACGCTCTTCAACGCTGCCCCAATGTAAAGTACATACATCAGCATAACCACGAGATAATAGATCTAGCCCCAGACGGGAGCCCGTGGAGCTATAACTGATGAGCTCACTTTTACCGACCTGCGACATCATGCGAGCGACCAACATCGACAGTAAAGGGTCATCACTGCCAGTGATATGCATACGATCTGATAGCATACCGCTGTGGCAAGAGTCCATAATCCAACGGTCAATTAATATTTTAGGAAAGAGCCATTTACCAGTGATTTTAGTCGCAGGGAGAATACGATCATTCGCCATTGAGTAGACTTTTTTCTCATTGAGATCAAGATACTCCGAGACCTGTCTAGCACTCATGTAGATCAGTTCTGTTGGCTCAGTCATTTTCTGTCCTTGTGGCGCAAAATCGTTTGGTCATCATTTGGCAGGTTAAATAGCATCAAATTCAATGTTTTCAGCACCATTATAAACTAAAAAGTGGCGACCTTTAGCGCGAGCTATCATAGTAATCCCCATTTGTTGTGCTAACTCTAACCCCATTTGTGTGGCGCCACTTCGAGAAAGCAGAACGGGTATGCCCATCTTGGCAACTTTAATCACCATTTCTGAGGTTAAGCGCCCAGTGGTATAAAATAATTTGTTGTGTCCGAAATCATGATTAAGCCACATTTCACCAGCAAGTGTATCCACCGCGTTGTGACGACCGACATCTTCAACAAAACCTTTTATCTGGTCGCCTTGGCATAAACCGCAACCGTGCACGGCGCCGGCATTCTTATAAGTTTCGTTATAGGCACTTATATTATTAAGTAAGCTATAAATTGTACTTTGTTTAATTTGTGGTGTTGTCAGATTGATGTCATCGAGGCCAGCCATAAAACTGCCGTATACCGTCCCTTGGCCACAACCTGAAGTGACTGTTTTCTCAGATAGTTTTTCATCTAAATCTTCGATTGTCTCACTGGTAATAATCGCGGCTGAGCTCACATCCCAATCGACAATGACAGATTCGAGCTTACTTAGGTCAGAAATAAAGCCCTGATTCTTGAGATAACCTAACGCAAGAGCTTCTGCTCTGGCACCTAATGTCATCAAGGTTACTATCGGACGCCAGTTTAAATAAACAGTGAGTGGGCGTTCGCAAGCAATAAATTTATCCACTTTTTCGCCCTTCTCATTAATTGCTGTCACTGCAATTGTCAGGGGGACTTCGGTGTTAGTTTTGATTAAAGTTGGGTTGCTCTTGTTTGCTGTCATATAGCCCATCATCAGTTAAGAGAATTAAATGCGTCTAATACTAAGCAATATCTGTACCTAACTTTATAAGAGATAAAGTTAGTGGCAGATCACATTTATTAGCTATCAGTCGCCCTTTTATGTCCTATTGCAGATTGCTATTTGGACAAAATGTCCTAGTCTTGGATGATATTAGTTGATCCAGTTCAAACTATTTTGCCCAAACTGTGTGGCACATAAATTGCTTTGTTAGATAAGTATCTATTTAGTTGGTCTGTCATTTAGGCAGCCATCTCAGGCAAGACGGAGACTGAATGCAACATACCGAAAGCCAATGGCCAATGTACGTTTCTCTTAAAAAGATTGAGACACAAGTCGGAAGATGGACCTCAGTACAGTGGGAAGTCGATCAAATCCTTCCTGCTACCCACGCCGCACCAGAAGGTGCCACTCTCGTCTTGCTAGAACTGCATAAAGACGAACGCGGTAGTTACCGTATCAATATCGACATGGATAACGCTATGTTATACATCGTTTGTGATGAAAACCATGACGGTGACTGGATCCCCGCAGCCCTATCAGCTGATCAAAATGTTGCAGCAAGCTGCCTAGAAGGCGATACCCCGGTGCTTAATATTCTGATGCCACCCGCTATCGCGTGTTGGATTGAAGCGTTTATTACTCGTCATGGTGAAGTCGAAATCAAGGCTCATCGCCGCGCGAAACATGTTAACCGACGCAAGAATGAAGGTCCAAGTACCAATCATTTAGCGGGTAACTCATGAGTGGTTTGCTGTCACGTTGGAACTTGCGTCGACAGAAAGTAGAGCAGGAAGCTGATATAGAGGTGTCTGAAGCCGTTGAGGAACAATCGGTAACAGCTGAACTCGCACCGTCAGAGACGTTAACCACAGCAGAAAGTACTGATGCTGAGGTCATTGAGTCTGGCGAAGAAACACTGCTCACTGCGGAAGACCTTCCAGATCCAGAAAAGATTGAAGTTGGTGGCAGTTTTGCCAGCTTTATGGGCGCCAACGTAGACCCTGCTGCTAAATCTGCTGCACTAAAAGCCCTTTGGAAACAGCCTCATTTTAGTGAAATTGATGGGCTGCTTGAATATGCATTGGACTACAGTAATCAACCTAAGTTGTCGGCTGAAGTATCGGCTGAATTGGCAAAGAAAGTATTCCGTCATGTCGTTGAAGAAAAAGATGATGAGGAGGAGAACGAAATTGAAACAGTTTCAGAGCTTGAGTCAGATGAGATGACCGACGCTGAAAATACTGTTGAAACTGAAGTTGTTAGCGATACTAAACAGGTATCGGACATTTTGGACGTTGATGATGATGAATTAGCCCAAAATGAACCAGAGCACCCAGACGCCATAACAAACAAAGTTGTTTAACGTCAGTATAGAGTGTTTTTAATTCCACAATATTGGTATGTGAATTGCTGTACTTAGGGTAAAGCTGGCGTTAATGATAGACGCATTAAATAAACAGCAACTTATAAGTATAGAAGCAGCCAAAGAACTGTTCAGGAACGCAATGTGAGCAATCGTGAAACACAAGTTGGACTCAAAGAGGTTCGACAACAGGTTCTTGCTGGGACCCAGGTTATTCAAAATCTAATCCCACCGACCGTGAGTTATACCACCGAGGGCAATGTGCTCGTTATCGGGCCAGAAGACTTGGCGCGTCTAGCAGCCGACAAATTGTCCCACATGGGTAAGTGTGCCATTTTGGCAAACGAAGCCATCACTAGCCAAGACGAAGCACATCTAGAGCTCGTCATGACTTCAGCTGAAGATGTTGAGAGCTATTACAACAAGCTTATCGAGATAAAAGGTTTCCTTGGTCAATTCCAAGTTAAAGTTGAACATGAAGAGGGTAGTGCGGATTTAAGTGTTGTTGCTATTCGTAAAGCGCATTTCGACTTGATTCTTGATTTGAGCATGAGTCCTTGTATTAACCTTGAAATGCTACCGCCTGGCTATTTTTATGTTGGCCAAGATCAAGTCAAACTAGCCGAAGCAATTGAGCAGTTACCCGATCTAATCGGCGAGTTCGACAAGCCGCGTTATATCAAAGTTAATAGCGACATCTGCGCACATAATCGTAATGGTAATGAAGGTTGTACTCGTTGCTTGAATTTCTGCCCCGCAGATGCGATTGCCAGTGTTGAGAAAAAAATCGAAATCGATCCATACCTCTGCCACGGTGCGGGTAGTTGTACGAATGCGTGCCCAACAGGCGCGATTAGTTATGACCTTCCGACTCCGCAATCTATGCATACCTATCTGAATCAACTGGTGACTCGTTTTCGCTCGCAAGCGCAAATAGCCCCTGTCGTGTTGTTCCATGATATTGGTAAAGGTGCAGAACTGGTCACTGACCAATTAGCGGGCGATATTATCCCTGTTGAATTGGAAGAGATAACCGTCGCTAGTGTTGATCATTGGATGTCGTCTCTTGCCTGGGGCGCTCGTCAAATCTTGATTCTTAACACTGATGCTACAGCGCCTACACTAACTCAAATGCTGAAGGGTGAACTGGCGTTAGCCAACGACATTCTCGATGAGATGGGGCAACCACGTCGTATTAGCTTAATCAGCGAACATCACTTAACGGAAGCGGGTGCAGATGAGTTATCTGAACTGCTGACTACTAGCGCAAGCTGGCCAGTTATAGTACCTGCAGAATTTGTGGCTACAACCAAGCGTGAAACGATCTATGAGGCTATCGATCATCTCAATAATCAAGCGGCATCAGTCGACACTTGCTTGTCTCAAAGTAACATCCCTTATGGCCGTGTCAGCGTTAATGTTGAGAGCTGCACCTTGTGTATGTCTTGTGTGGCAACGTGTCCTACAGCAGCGTTAACCGACGGTGGTGACCTGCCTTCACTGCACTTTGTAGAGCAAGATTGCGTGCAATGTGGACTATGTGAAGCCGCCTGTCCTGAAAACGTCATCAGCTTAACGCCACAGGTTAATTTAGATAAAGCTGCGCGTCAGGCGCGTCAAACCTTACATGAGGAAGCCCCGTTTGAATGTATTACTTGCGGCACACCATTCGCAACGCAATCCATGGTCAAACGGATGCTAGAAGTGGTAGGAACCCACAGTGCCTTCAGTGCCAACACAGATCGTTTAAAGATGTGTGGCGACTGTCGAGTGAAAGACATGTTTGAAGACATTCTTCAAGATCCTGAAAAGCAACTGCGATAAGAGTTTAGCCATGACCGAATTAGTAAGAGAAGTTTCAGAAAACGATCAGTTGAGAGCAGATATTTATCAGCTACTAGCTGCACTATTACGTCGCCAGCCTAGCACCGAATTATTGCAGTTTTTAGCGGGATTAGAGATTGATGCTAATGACGATAGCGATATGACCAAAGCTTGGGTTGGACTCAAGTTGGCGGCAGAGCAATTCACTTCAGAGCAGCTTGAGGATGAGTATTTTGATATTTTCCTCGGTGTGGGCAGTGGTGAAATCTTACCTTATGGCAGCTGGTTTATGACAGGGTCACTAATGGATAAGCCATTAGCCTTGTTACGTAATGACCTAATGCAGCTTGGTTTCGAGCGCGAAGAGGAAGTGAAAGAACCTGAAGATCACGTTGCCGCTTTATGTGAAGTAATGGGCACTTTGATCCTTGAGGCACCTGGTTACCGCCAGCTCGCTTTCTATCAGCGCCATATGGGTAGCTGGATAGCACGTTTTTGCGAGACGTTAGCTAAAACACCGAGCGCGGCGTTTTATGCCACGGTAGCAGAACTTGCAAAAGCATTTTTTGTTATCGAAGCAAATGAGTTTGAACAGTTAAGTTTAAATATTCCAGTTAACTGCCCAGGCAGCGAAGCGGAAAAGATTGAACCAAGCACTAACGAACTGGCTTCGTAAGCCATTGTCAGTGTAAGGCTGAATTTATGTCTGCTGAGTCTTAGAGTTAGCAGGCATAGACAAAAAAAGAGAGCAATCTCTATATTAAATGAGTGATACGTTTAATCTTTATTAAGCAAATTATCTCAATATCAGTAAAACCAAAGGAGACACTATGAAGAAGCAAGCTTCCGACATGGGTCGTCGTCAACTGCTTAAAGCATTGGCGATCGGCAGTGCCGCTGGCGCAGTGGCAACGGTCAGTGGTCAAGCGCTAGCTGCGACACCTGAAGTTGCCCCCGCTGCGAAAGGCGATGGCTACCAAGAGTCCGATCATGTTCGTAGTTATTATGCGTCGTTACGCAGTAAATAAGCGTTTCGTAGTCAATAATTAAAGGAGAGTGTGTGATGCGATTAACCCGCAAAACAGACCAAGCAGCCACAACTACTAAGGCTGTCTTAGGTTTAAACCGTCGTCAATTCCTCAAGTCTGCGAGTCTCGCAACAGGTGGTATTGCTGCGGCATCAATGCTTGGCGCAGGAATGATGCGTAAAGCAGAAGCAAAAGATGTACCTCACGATGCCCCAACTGAAATTAAGCGTACTATCTGTTCTCACTGTTCAGTGGGTTGTGGTGTGTACGCCGAAGTCCAAAATGGTGTTTGGACAGGTCAAGAACCTGCATTTGATCACCCATTTAATGCGGGTGGACATTGTGCAAAAGGTGCGGCTTTACGTGAAGTAGGTCATGGAGCTAAACGTCTTAAATACCCAATGAAGCTAGAAGGCGGTAAGTGGAAACGTCTTTCATGGGAACAAGCGATTGAAGAAGTGGGACAAAAAGCGCTTGATATCCGTAAAGAGTCTGGTCCAGATTCAGTTTTCTTCATGGGAAGTGCCAAGTTCTCTAACGAACAATGTTATATGTATCGCAAATTAGCGGCAATGTGGGGCACCAACAATGTCGACCACTCAGCGCGTATTTGTCACTCTACCACTGTAGCCGGTGTTGCAAACACTTGGGGCTACGGTGCGCAAACCAACTCAATCAACGATATGCGCAACTCCAAAGTGATGATGTTTATCGGTTCTAACCCTTCAGAAGCGCATCCTGTCGCGATGCAGCATATTCTGGAAGGTAAAGAGCGTGGCGCTAAAATTATTGTTGTCGACCCTCGTTTTACTCGAACTGCAGCTAAGGCTGATGAGTTCGTACATATCCGTCCGGGTACTGATATTCCATTCATCTATGGCCTGTTATGGCACATTTTCGAAAATGGTTGGGAAGATCAAGATTTCATTAATCAGCGTGTTTACGGTATGGAACGTATCCGTGAAGAAGTGAAAAAATATGATCCAGCTGAAGTTGAAAACGTGGTTGGGATACCAAAAGCGCAGATGTACCGTGTGGCTAAGCTTTTAGCTGAAACTAAGCCTGGTACTGTTGTTTGGTGTATGGGTGGTACTCAGCATCACATCGGTAATGCGAACACTCGTTCATACTGTATTCTCCAGTTAGCCCTAGGTAATATGGGCGTGTCTGGTGGTGGTACGAATATTTTGCGTGGTCACGATAATGTTCAGGGTGCAACTGACTTTGGTTTATTATGTGATACTTTGCCAGGATATTATGGATTAAAAACAGGTTCTTGGAAGCACTGGTGTAATGTTTGGGACTTAGATTATGAGTGGGTTAAGAGCCGCTTTGATCAAGAAAAACATTTAGGCCAAGATCCAATGACCTCTGCAGGTATCCCATGTTCACGTTGGCATGATGGTGTACTTGAAGATAAAGCTAATATTGCGCAGAAAGATAATGTTCATATGGCATTTTTCTGGGGACAATCAGTTAACACTGAAACCCGTGGTCGTGAAGTGCGTGAAGCATTGAACAAGATGGAAACAGTGGTTGTAGTGGATCCATATCCAACTATGGCGGGTGTCATGCACGAACGTACGGATGGTGTTTATTTACTTCCTGCGGCAACACAGTTTGAAACTTACGGTTCTGTATCAGCGTCTAATCGCTCATTACAGTGGCGTTCACGAGTGATTGAACCACTATTCGAATGTAAGCCAGATCATGTGATTATGTATAATTTGGCGAAGAAGTGGGGCATTGAAAGTGAGCTCTGTAAGAATATCAAGGTGAATGGTGAAGAGCCGTTGATTGAAGATATGACCCGTGAATTCAACCGCGGTATGTGGACCATTGGTTACACCGGTCAAAGCCCAGAGCGTTTGAAAATGCACCAAGAAAACTGGGGCACCTTCGATATTAAATCGCTTGAAGCACCAGGTGGACCTGCTAAAGGTGAAACCTATGGCTTACCTTGGCCTTGTTGGGGTACTCCAGAGATGAAGCATCCAGGTACACAAATTTTGTACCGTACTGGTCGTGAAGTGATTAACGGTGGCGGTAATTTCCGTGCTCGTTATGGTGTTGAACATAATGGCACCAATATCTTAGCTGAAGGTTCTTACTCAAAAGGCAGTGAGATCCAAGATGGTTATCCAGAGTTTACCGACAAGATGCTTAAGCAACTTGGTTGGTGGGATGATCTAACGGCTGAAGAGAAAGTTGCTGCTGAAGGTAAAAACTGGAAGACAGATATCTTAGGTGGTATTCAGCGAGTGGCTATTAAGCACGGTTGTATTCCTTACGGTAACGCTAAAGCGCGTTGCGTCGTTTGGAACTTCCCTGATGATATTCCATTACACCGTGAGCCACTTTATACACCACGTCGTGACTTGGTTTCTAAGTATCCAACTTATGATGATCGTATGGTTTGGCGCCTTCCTACCCTGTATAAATCAATTCAGGAAAAGGATTTTGCCAAAGACTTCCCACTCGCCGTTACAACGGGTCGTTTGGTAGAGTACGAAGGTGGTGGTGAAGAGACTCGTTCAAATCCATGGCTTGCAGAACTTCAGCAAGAAATGTTTATCGAGATCAACCCTGCGGATGCTGCTGATCGCGGTTTACGTGATGGTGATGATGTTTTCGTTCATAGTCCTGAAGGGGCAAAAATCACAGTTAAAGCGATGGTAACTCCTCGAGTTACCGCTGGCGAATGTTTCATGCCATACCACTTTGCGGGTGTATTCGAAGGTAAGAGCCTTGAGAAGAACTATCCCGAAGGAACAGTACCTTACGTTATTGGCGAATCTGCCAACACTGTAATGACCTATGGCTATGACGTTGTGACTCAGATGCAAGAGACGAAAGCCTCTTTGTGTCAGATCAGCAAAGCTTAATTAACTTGATGAGGAGATAAGCCATTATGGCAGTCATGAAATTCTTATGTGACACCAAACGCTGCATCGAGTGTAACGGTTGCGTCACAGCATGTAAAAACGAAAACGATTCCGCTCTAGAGTGGGGCATTCAACGTCGTCGCGTAGTCACTATCAATGATGGTGTACCGGGTGAAGCGTCAATCTCAGTGGCATGTATGCACTGTACTGATGCACCTTGTATGGCAGTCTGTCCTGCAGATTGTTTCTACCGCACTGAAGATGGCATCGTATTACACAATAAAGATACGTGTATCGGTTGTGGTTACTGCTTCTATGCTTGTCCTTTCGGAGCGCCTCAGTTCCCTCAGAAGACAGCATTTGGTAGTCGCGGCAAGATGGATAAGTGTACTTTCTGTGCCGGTGGCCCAGAAGAGACTCATTCAGATGCAGAGCGCCAGAAGTATGGTGCTAACCGTATCGCCGAAGGCAAATTGCCAATGTGTGCAGAGCTTTGTTCAACTAAAGCACTGTTAGCGGGTGATGCTGGCGTAGTATCTGATATCTACCGTGAGCGTATTGCAGCTAGAGGAAACCCTGGCGCAATATGGGGTTATACCCCAAAGACTGGCGCGTAGGGCTGAATAGGGCTATGCACTTTGGTGTATAGCCCAATTAAGGAGTGAATATGTATATGAAATCACTGCGCAGCTTGTTCGCAATGCTAGTTATCCCTCTGGTTTTTTCTATGGGGTTGGGACTTAGCACATCAGCAATAGCAGCAGATGAACAATCGAGCCAACAGCAAGCGGGTAAAACCAGTGAAGCTGATCTTTGGCGCGCGGTAAGAGCAGGCGACTCAGGCTTTACAACAGCTCAAGGTATTGAGCCAGGTGTATTGATTAACGTTGCGGGTAACCAAGGTAAAGACGTAAGAAACCAGTACTTAACACCAGTGATGGGTATTACTGTTGTCGGTGTATTTGCTGCGTTCCTGTTTTTCTACTTGGTAAATGGTCCTTCTAAGCTGAGTAAGGGCTTTTCTGGAAAAATGGTGCTGCGTTGGACTAAAGCAGACCTGTGGATCCACTGGGTATTAGCGACATCATGTTTGGCACTGATTTTTACTGGTTTAAATATCATGCTGGGTAAATATGTATTGCAGCCTTATGTTGGGGAAGGCTTCTGGGCTGGTCTCATCTATGGTACCAAAACGATACATGATTGGGTCGGACCGATATTTATTGTGTCTTGGATCCTGTGTGTTGTTAAATGGATGCCAATGCAAACCTTCAAGATGTATGACTTAAAATGGTTCCTAGTAGTTGGTGGTTATATCAACTTTGGTCCATTTAAAGGCAAGCATCCTGATAGTGGCTTTGCTAATGCTGGTGAGAAAATGTGGTTCTGGTCATTAACCTTATTCGGGCTATTTATTGCCGCGTCAGGTTTAATGCTAGTATTGCCAGGTTTGGATCTACCACGCGAAGCCTCTATGGCTGCACTGTTAATTCATGCTATTAGTGCGATTATCATCATCGCCTTTACTATCGTGCATATTTGGATGGCGACAGTATTAAGTGAAGGTGGTATGGAGTGCATGGTTTCTGGTTATTGTGATGAAAACTGGGCCTCTCAGCACCACAATCTTTGGTATGACGAAATCAAAGAAAACGGTACCTTAGAGTATAAAGATTAAACTCTGGTTATGAGTTATAAGTCTTAAGCTGTAAGTCATAAATGCCCTTGGCCAAATAAGTCGGGGGCTTTTTTTTGCCTGTAATCCACGAACGATTTTAATGCATTTGATAAGTAATCTCCCCCTATTTCAGATTCTTTCAGAGGCTCTGTTTTGCTTAAAAATCTATCACGCTAAGTTATTCTCCTGCTAAACAATGTAACGCTTAAGTTACTATTGTTATTAACAATTAGTTATGCGCATTATTGCTTTACTTGTACCGCCTAAACACCTCCATTATATAAAACATGATTAAGCTAACACTTTAGTGGTATTGATGATGTTTTCCGCAGCTGAATTGGATTCAGATCAATTTTCCTGCTGCCTTTTTCTCATATATTGTCCGCGAAACTTATGGATGTTTTTAATAACAATCACCTTCTTTTGACTAACTCGTTTGATGATAACACTTGATTAACAAGTGGCCGTGTTATGAGCTCGTAGAAAAAGGTGCCCTGATAATTTCTAATAAAGAATATTCCTTCCATACCAGGAGCAAAAATGAAGAAGCAACAGCCTGATCTGAACCGCAGATCTTTGCTGAAAGCGCTCACAATTGGTGGCACCGCAGGTGTCGCAATCGCCGCAACAGGCGTGAGTGTAGCTCAAGCAAGTGAAAATAATGTCAGCACTAAGAGTGCTAATGGCTATCAAGAAACTGCTCACGTTCGCAGTTATTACAATAGCTTACGCGGCTAGTTTAGGAGAATTTAAGCGATGCAATTAACTCGTAAATCCAACGCGGCACCTACTGTAGAGAAAAAAACTCTAGGTATTAGCCGTCGTCAATTTATGAAGCAAGCTGGTATCACATCTGGTGGTATTGCTGCAGCTTCGTTGTTGGGTACAGGCATGATGCGCCGAGCAGAAGCCAAAGATGTCCCACATGATGCACCCACTGAAATCAAGCGCACAGTATGTAGTGCTTGTGCTGTTGGTTGTGGTTTATACGCAGAAGTACAAAATGGCGTATGGACAGGTCAAGAGCCTGCTTTTGATCACCCATTCAACAACGGTGGACACTGTGCTAAAGGTGCTGCGCTACGTGAACATGGTCACGGTGAGAAGCGTCTTAAGTACCCAATGAAACTTGTTGATGGCAAGTGGAAGAAACTATCTTGGGAACAAGCTTTGAACGAAGTTGGTGACCAGATGCTAGATATCCGTAAGGAATCTGGTCCAGATTCACTTTACTTTATGGGTAGTGCTAAGTTCTCGAACGAAGGCTGCTACATGTATCGTAAATTTGCGGCAATGTGGGGCACGAACAACGTCGACCACTCTGCACGTATTTGTCACTCTACCACGGTAGCCGGTGTTGCTAACACTTGGGGCTACGGTGCGCAAACTAACTCTTTCAACGATATTCAGAATGCAAATGCAATCTTCTTCATCGGGGCTAACCCTGCTGAAGCGCATCCTGTTGCAATGCAGCATATCCTGATCGCGAAAGAGAAAAATAACGCAAAACTTATTGTAGTTGATCCACGTTTCTCTCGTACTGCTGCGCATGCTGATTTACATTGTGATCTGCGTCCGGGTACTGATATTCCATTCATCTACGGTATGCTTTGGCACATTTTTGAAAATGGCTGGGAAGATAAGACGTTCATTCAAGAGCGTGTTTTCGAGATGGAATCAATTCGCGCAGAAGCGAAAAAATTCCCACCAAAAGAAGTGGCGAACATCACTGGTTGTCGAGAAGAAGATGTTTACCAAGCAGCTAAACTGATGGCGGATAACCGTCCAGGTACCGTTGTTTGGTGTATGGGTGGTACTCAGCATCACGTGGGTAATGCTAACACTCGTGCTTACTGTATCCTTCAACTTGCCCTTGGTAACATGGGTGTTAAAGGCGGCGGAACAAACATCTTCCGTGGACATGATAACGTACAGGGCGCGACTGACTTAGGTCTATTGTTCGATACGCTACCAGGTTACTACGGTCTAAAGACGGGCTCTTGGAAACATTGGAGCCACGTTTGGGACCTAGATTTTGATTGGGTTAAGAGTCGTTTTGACCAAAACTCATATCTTGGTCGCATTCCAATGAATACTCCTGGTATTCCTTGTTCTCGCTGGCATGACGGTGTGTTAGAAACGCCTGAAAAACTCGCACAAAAAGATCGCATTCGTATGGCATTCTTCTGGGGACAATCAGTTAACACTGAAACTCGTCAGCGCGATGTCCGTGATGCACTTGATAAGATGGATACGGTTGTTGTTGTTGATCCATTCCCAACAATGGCAGGTGTCATGCACCGTCGTAAGAATGGTGTTTATCTTCTTCCTGCAGCCACTCAGTTTGAAACTGAAGGTTCTGTGTCTAACTCTGGCCGTAGCCAGCAGTGGCGTGAGAAGGTTATCGAGCCATTATTCGAATCTAAGACTGACCTTGAGATTATGTACCGTCTATCTCAAAAGCTCGGTTTTGCTGATGAGTACACTAAGCGTATCGCTAAAGACGCAAATGATGTTCTTGTTATTGAAGACATTACTCGCGAAATTAACCGCGGTATGTGGACGATCGGCATGTCAGGCCAAAGCCCTGAGCGTTTGAAGCTGCATACTCAAAACTGGGGCACATTTAGCAACACAACTCTTGAAGCTCTTGGCGGTCCTGCTAAAGGCGATACTTATGGTCTACCTTGGCCATGTTGGGGTACACCAGAGCAGAAGCACCCTGGTACACAGATCCTTTATAACACAAGCAGACATGTTCTTGAGGGCGGTGGTAACTTCCGTGCTCGTTTTGGTGTTGAGTATAAAGGTAAGAACTTATTGGCTGAAGGTAGCTTCTCTAAAGGCGCGGAAATTCAAGACGGTTACCCAGAATTCACCGCTGACATGCTTAAGCAGCTTGGCTGGTGGGATGACCTAACAGCAGAAGAGAAAGTAGAAGCTGAAGGTAGAAACTGGAAGACTGACGTTTCTGGTGGTATCCAACGTGTAGCAATGAAGCACGGTTGCATCCCATACGGTAACGCTAAAGCTCGCTGTATTGTTTGGACATTCCCTGACGAAATACCAATTCACCGTGAGCCGCTTTATACGCCACGTCGTGATCTTGTGTCTAAGTATCCAACATATGATGACATGCAAGTTCATCGTCTACCGACGCTGTACAAGTCAATTCAAGAGAAAGACTCAGCAGCTAAGTACCCGCTAGGTCTGACTTCTGGTCGTCTAGTAGAGTATGAAGGTGGTGGTGAAGAGTCTCGTTGTAACCCTTGGCTTGCGGAGCTTCAACAAGAGATGTTTGTTGAAATTAACCCTGCTGATGCTGCTGATCGCGCAATTCGCGACGGAGACACTGTATGGCTTGAAGGTGCTGAAGGTGGCCGAATCAAGATTAAGGCTATGGTCACTCCACGCGTTAAGGTTGGTGTTACTTGGATGCCTTACCACTTCGCGGGTCATATGCACGGTGAAAGCCTTGCAGCTAACTACCCAGAGGGCACTGTACCTTATGTTCTTGGTGAGTCTTGTAACACAGCATTGACTTATGGTTATGACCCTGTGACTCAGATGCAGGAAACCAAGGCATCGTTGTGCCAGATCGTTAAAGCGTAATTGCAGAATTAGCTAGGAGAATTGCCAGAATGGCTACAATGAAATTTTTATGTGATACCAAGCGCTGCATCGAGTGTAACGGTTGTGTCACAGCATGTAAGAATGAAAACGACTCTGCTCTTGAGTGGGGAATTCAACGTCGTCGCGTAGTGACAATCAATGATGGTGTGAAGGGCGAAGCGTCAATTTCTGTCGCTTGTATGCACTGTAGTGATGCACCTTGTATGGCTGTTTGCCCTGCAAACTGTTTCTACAAGACTGAAGATGGCATCGTACTGCACGACAAAGATACTTGTATCGGTTGTGGTTACTGCTTGTACGCTTGCCCATTTGGTGCTCCTCAGTTCCCTCAAGGCGGCGCTTTTGGTGCTCGCGGTAAGATGGACAAGTGTACTTTCTGTGCTGGTGGTCCTGAAGAGAACCATTCTGACGCAGAACGTCAGAAATATGGTTCTAACCGTATCGCTGAAGGTAAGCTACCTATGTGTGCCGAACTGTGTGCAACTAAATCGCTACTAGCGGGGGATGCTGGAGTTATTTCTTCTATCTTCCGTGAACGTGTTGCATACCGTGGTTCTAAAAACGCAATTTGGGGTTGATCAACTTAGGTTGAACATCTTCCAACATACTACTTGTTGGCCTGTTTAGTTGGGCCAGCAAGCAGTAACAGAGGACGTATTATGAACAAATGGTTTAAACACATAGGTATCGCTATTGCACTGTTATTCAGTGTGACAGCTTTTGCTCATGACAGTGCAGATCATGCTGATGATGCTAAAGTGGATAATGGCCAAATTTGGTCACAGCTTAAAGCGGGTGCAGAAGGTCGTACAACATCGTTAAGTGAATTCCATGCTCAGCCAATCAACACGTATGATTTACGTGTACTTGAGCTGCGTAGTGACCTATTAGCACCGGCGTTAATGGCCGCGCTATTTGGTATGATCATTATCTTTATCCTGTTTATCAAAGTGAATGGCATCTCCAAGCTGCACGGTGGTTTCTCAGGTAAGTTAGTGTACCGTTGGTCTAAATTTGACGTGTCAATTCACTGGTTAGGCGCTATTCCATGCCTACTGTTAATTTTGACTGGCCTAACACTATTGGCGGGACGTTTCTTCTTCCAGCCATATATAGGTGAAGGTATATGGTCAAACCTTGTCTATGCTGCAAAGCAAGTGCACGACTACATGGCGATCCCGTTCATGCTTGGTTGGGCATTAATGACAACGCTTTGGGCTAAAAATCAACTACCAAAGATGTACGACATTAAGTGGATGATGGTTGTTGGTGGTTACATCAACTTCGGTCCATTTAAAGGTAAGCATCCTGATGCTGGTTTCGCTAACGCGGGTGAGAAGTTATGGTTCTGGGCCTTCGCTTTATTTGGTCTAGTGATCTCTGCTTCAGGTATGTTGCTGCTATTCCCGAACTTGTTCGAGCCTAGCCGTACATTGAGCTTGATTGCATTGGTACTTCACTCTATCAGCGCTATCATCATTACTGCTTTCTCAATCGTCCATATCTTTATGGCTACGGTTATGTCTGAAGGTGGTATGGAATGTATGGTTTCAGGTTACTGTGATGAAACTTGGGCAAGCCAGCACCACAATCTTTGGTTCGATGAGATCAAAGAGAATGGAACGCTTAAATACAAAGAGTAAATTCTTTAGTATCTAAGGCTTGAACGGCAAACACCTCAGTTGATTTATTCACTGAGGTGTTTTTGTTTTAAACGGACAAATGACGAGTTGGTCGATTTATGCGCCTTTGCTAAAACATGACTTACTTAACAAAATGCTCTACATTTCCTTGATAGGAAACGCTAAGTTATAACCAAATCACGTTTTACTGTGATTTAAAGTGTTAATTTTGCTCTCCGCTAGTTCAATTCGGTACATCTCTCTTTATTTTTGAACAGCCATCTTTGATAGGAATTTTTATGTCTTCAATTATTTTGCCCGATAGCGCTCAACCTTATAAAGCTAATATCACCACGCCAGATTGGATGATTAGTAGCATGGAAAAGGTGATGCAGTTCTATGTCGATCGCAATTTAAGGCTCGATACGGTTTCTGCCGAGATGATGCCAAACCCAATTGAAGGTAAGAAATACATGCTTTATGCGCATGTGCCTTTCTGTCATACCTTGTGCTCATACTGTACTTTCCATCGTTTTCTGTTCAATGAAGATAAGGCTCGTAGCTACTTTATCTCTTTGCGAAAAGAGATGGATATGGTCAAAAACCTCGGTTACGACTTCGAGTCTATGTATATCGGCGGTGGTACCACCACTGTTTTAGAAGATGAACTTGCCCGAACCATCGAGCATGCGAAAAAACTGTTCCCAAGTATTAAAGAAGTGTCATGTGAGTCAGATCCACAACACTTAGACCGTCCAGGCTTTAAGCAGCTTGAGGGCTTAGTTGATCGTATGTCTATTGGGGTGCAGAGTTTTAACGATGACATTTTAACCATGACTGATCGGATCGATAAGTTTGGTACTGGTCAGCAGACATTCGATAAAATCATGGCAGCTAAAGAGCTGTTTCCGATCATTAACGTCGATCTTATTTTTGGCTTTCGTGGTCAAACAGATGAAGTGATCCAAAATGACTTAGATATGGCGGCAAAGTTAGACCCACGTCAAATCACCACTTACCCGCTGATGATCACGCATCAAACACGTAAGAGTGTTAAAGGTAAGTTGGCCGCGCCTCAAGGTGACATGGTGCGCCAATATCGTCAGATTTTAAATAGCCTGAATGGCCAATACAATCAGCTTTCAGCTTGGGCATTTGGCAAAACAGATAATGAAGGTTTTGATGAATACGTTATCGACTACGACGAGTATTTAGGCGTAGGTTCAGGCTCATTCAGTTTCTTAGATGACACGCTCTACGTGAACACCTTCTCGTTGAAGAAGTATCAACAGCGAATTGGAAGTGGCCATATGGGTGTTGAGCAGCAAAAAAACTACGGTCGTAAAGAGGTGATGCAGTATCGATTCCTGCTAGGGATGTTCTCAGGGCGTTTATCACGTAAGTACTTCCGTGAGACATTTGGCGTCAACCTAGATACCGCCTTATTTAAAGAGATGACCTCGATGAAGGCTATTGGTGCTATCAAAAATGACCCGATGGATCGTGATAATTTGATTGTTACTGATAACGGTAAAATGATGGGGTTGTTGATGATGAAAGAGTTTTACTCTGGGATGGACAATGTCCGAGCTCAACTGCGTAAACCACTAAAAGAAAGTGATATGTAATCAGTTAATATTGGCTAAGCTAATATTATAAATTGATTTAATTAGGTCCACTAAACTCCTCCACAGCAAATGCGGTAACTACTTGAGAGTATTTACCGCTTTGTTTGTTTACCCTGAAAAATTTCTTATGTCTGCAGCGAAATTAGGTGCTCTAAACGAACGATATCTTCCCTAATTTGTACGATATACGTATCGGTATATCGCATTTTATCAAACTCATAAAGACACGCTTTATAACGTTTGAGACGAGTCTCGAGCGACTCCTGGAACTCCGTGAGTTCATCCATACTAATAATTGAGTCCATTCAACTATCCTATTCCGTTGGGATGTGGCCATGATATACGCAGTCAAGCCGTGACTGTGTAAGTGTTTTAAGTATAGTCAAAATGGGTGGAATAACAGAAAAGATTTATAATTCATTATTACGAGGTTTTTCTGAAGCTTAATGCTGGCGGCAAATGCATATTTAGTTAAAAATGTCGTCAAGTCTCACGCCTGCTTGAGAGATGTCTTACATGAAACGACTATAAAACGCCCAAAATCACTCCAGAGCATTCTTGGGAATGTGAAAATTGAACCGTTTCTCAAGATAAAAGCTAATGACTTACGCATTGGGCTTGGCGCACGAATACAAATCTCTTACTATCAATGTATCGCACTCTATTTATCAGGTTGTCATGGCCAGTATTTTACTTGTCGCAAACTTAAACTGTGATCGTATCTTTAACCTCAATAAACCGCTGAAAACAGGAGGTCGATTTCATTATCAAGATGGCGGCCAGAGGCTTGGTGGCGGTGGTGCTAATACGGGGATCGGCTTAGTTTGGGCTGGACATCAAGTGACGTTAGTGACTGAAGTTGGGCGTGATGACGTCGGTGACTGGTTGTTAGCAGAAGCGAGTACTCAGGGGATTAATTGCAGCTTAGTGCAGCGTCGAGCGGGTCCTACTAACGAAATGCTATTGATGATGACGCCTGATGGTGAGCGAACCATCATTCGTCCCGAGCGACCGACATTTGAGTTACCCATTCCGCCTCAATGGGGGACGATTGACGCTTTTTATATTAATTCATCATCTGAAGGTGCTGCTAGCTGGGCGAAAACGGCGATTAAGCATTGTTGGGTGATAGCCCAATTGGCTAAAGATGAGCGAGCTCGACCTTGCCATATTTTATTAACCTCCTTAAGTGATATGCATGGGCGTTGCGGACAGCAGCCATGGGAGTTTGCCAAGTCGATAGCGGGCGAAAGTTTGCAATATTTTATTGTGACTGATGGTGAAAATGGCGCCACGCTCTACAGTGGATCCGAACCCGTTGATGTGGCGGCAGTGCCGAGTGTGGTGGTTGATACCACAGGCGCGGGAGATGCTTATGCTGCAGGCCTTATTAACGGTCTGGTTAACAAATTAACCATGGTTGAGTCGATGCAAGAGGCTTCGACCTGGTCTAGCTACGCAGTGGCCTGTGAGAGTTCAATCCCAGGGAAAGGCTTAAAAGAGTATTTAAGTGCAGGAGCTCAATCTAAATCGTCATCTTAATGTCACTATTATCAAGTAGCTTTAGCTATGGATTGACGTTTTCCTTAGTTTATTAACCTCTTTTTAAACTGCTTTTTGCCCTGTTCTCCTACAGGGCCATTTTTCTACAATAACCCCCCTCTTATCAATACTAATAATCAATGCGAGCCAAGCGATTTTCAGTTAATATTAACACTTAGTTAACAAGTTAGGCTTGTTTGAGTGGGTTCAATTTAATCGCGTGAAGTGAGCATCGTATATGGGTCATAAAGTGTGGAACGATAAAAAACGGTTTATCTGGACCCTAACGGTTTTGTTACTAGCAGCTTTTGTGGTCACCAGCGGTATCAGTTATCAAGTGGCACATGATTCATTAAGTCAGCAAATCGAAGAAAATACTTTACCGTTAACCAGTGATAATATTTATTCAGAAATACAACAGGATCTACTCAAACCTATCTTTATTTCATCGCTAATGGCGCAAGATACCTTTGTACGTGATTGGACTCTAGATCAAGAGAAATCGCCAGATAAGGTCGTACGCTATCTTAAAGAGATCCAAGAGAAGTACGGTACTGTCACTAGCTTTTTTGTTTCTGAAGCTAGCCGTAATTACTACCATTCGAGCGGTGTTTTAAAACAGATCGATGATCTTGATCCAAATGATGCTTGGTATTTCAGGGTGCGCTCGCTGCCTAAGTCAGAACATTATGAAGTGAATATCGATCAAGATACGGCTAACCGTAATCGAACCGTTATTTACGTTAATTATAAGGTGTTCGACTTTGACGGCAATTTCATTGGAGTTACTGGTGTCGGCTTGGCAGTCGAAAGTGTAAAAAAAATGGTTGAGCTCTATCAAACTCGATATAACCGCAGTGTCTATTTTACCGATAGGCAAGGCAACATCACTTTGCATAGCGAAGGTTTCTCTGGCGGCGATACTTTACAAACTACCCCAGGGCTAGAGATGCTTGCCACCCGCATTTTAACCAGTCCTAGCGCTGCTTTATCATATGAACGAGATGGTAGAACCATTTTTCTAAACAGCCGTTTAGTCGCAGATTTTAAGTGGTACTTATTGGTGGAACAAGATGAAAGCTTAGGCAAACAGAAGCTGCTTACCACCTTCTGGGCTAACTTAGGGTTGAGTATCTTTGTGACGTTGGCCATTTTGATAATAGCCAACATGACCTTGGGTAAATATCAACGAAAACTAGAGTTGATGGCGTCGACTGATAAGCTGACAGGTGCAGCCAATCGTCAAGCTTTTGAAGAGTACTTTGCTAAATCTCTGGCTCGTTCGGTGCTGGATAGCACTCCAATGTCGGTGTTGATTTTTGATATCGACTATTTCAAACGCATTAATGATCTCTATGGCCACAACATGGGCGATTTGGTGATTCAGACCGTCAGTAACATGGTTAAATCTCAACTTCGGGATGAAGACTTGCTGTGCCGCTGGGGCGGGGAAGAGTTCTTAATTCTACTGCCGAATATCGATTTGAGTCGTAGCCACGATATTGCTGAGCGAATTAGAGCTTCTATAGAAGCTCGCGTTATTCGAGTTAATGGCAATGAAATACGGGTAACAGTGAGCGCTGGCGTTGCAGAACATCGCGCTTCAGAAAAGCCTGAAGAGTTGATTAACCGTGTTGATGTTGCGCTGTACCAAGCAAAAGGACAGGGCAGAAATAAAGTGGTATTGTCCTATTAACCCGCTAGTAGAGCTTCTTATTTTGTGTGAGTTGACCTTGTCTGATGCCGAGGACGGTTATCTAGTTAATCAAGATCTAGCAGTCCTAGAATATACTGGTAACAAGACTTTATTTTGAACTCGTCTGGATAATATTCATTATTGTTGATGCAGCTAGGGTATCGCTATCACAATAACGAGTGATAGGATAAAGCATGATAATTAAGAGCATTTTTTGATGACAGCGCAAATACTCATTAAGCAAATTTCAGGTTTATATCGCGGCAATGACCAGACAAAATTTGGCGCCGTGCAAAGTGGCATTGATCAAAAACACGATTGTAAGCAGCTACTTGTTGCTGAAGGAACGGTTGAAGGCGATAGCCAAGCAGATCCCAAGCATCACGGCGGGCTCGACAGAGTATTGCACCATTTCCCTCGAGAGCATTACGGTCAATATCGCCGCTGGGATATGATCACCGGCTTTAAAGATGCTCCTGCGATGGGCGAGAATATTAGTACTGTCGGGCTGGATGAAACCCAAGTCAATATTGGCGATATTGTCCAAATAGGCGAGGTGCTGTTACAAGTGACACAGCCTAGGTCGCCATGTTTTAAACTCAATCTGCAGTTCGGTCACAATGATTTTGCGCTAGCAATGCAACAGAGCGGCCGTTGTGGCTGGTTTTATCGAGTACTGAAGAGCGGCACAATTGATGAGGCTGACACTATTACGCTTATTGAAAGGTGTTCTGATATTAGCATCGCAGAAGCGATGCATATCTATTTCTTGCCCGATTTTGATGCCGTGCAATATCAACGTTTAGCGAATTGTCCTGGACTTGCGGCATCTTGGGTTGGAAGTTTACAGCGTCGAATGGCGAATAATGCCATTGAAGATTGGCAAATGCGTTTATATGGCGTACAACAAGCATAGTTTGTTGATTATATTAATATTTCAAGGAGTGGAATTGTGACTCAAGATGAGAAAAACATGGGGGTAGTGGTACATTTGGCTAGTTTTTCAGGCTATTTGATCCCGTTTGGCAGTATTTTAGGACCATTAATCGTCTGGTTGATGAAGCGAGATGAGCTGCCGTTTGTTGATAGTTGTGGGCGTAACTGTTTGAACTTTAAGATCAGCATGGCGATCTATGCCATGATCAGTGCCGTATTGATGTTGGTTGGTGTAGGGTTCATTCTACTCGGTATTATTGCGATCGTTGATATTGCGTTTACGATTATTGCAGCGATGAAAGCCAGTGAAGGCGAAAGTTATAAATACCCTATGTCGATCAAATTTATCAAACCACGTACATAAATTTAGCTGTTTGAGTTGCCTACCGAGTGACCTCGATAGGCAATGTTATTACTCAGGTTAAACCTTAAAGTTAGCCACTAATGAATCGAGTCGATGCGCAAGCTGGCTGAGTGATTGGCTGGCTTTAGCAGCATCTTCAGCGGTATCTGCAGTGCGCTGGGTAATGTCGTTAATATCACTCACGTTACGATTAATATCTTCAACGACCGTTGATTGCTCTTCAGTGGCGGCTGCAACTTGTATATTCATGTCACTGATTGAACCAATGCGCTCACTAATGCCGGTCAGTGATTGACTCGCTTCGTCCACAGCATTAACTCCCTCAATAGATCGAGAACGGCTTTGCTCCATCGCTTCAACCGCACGACTCGCTTCGGCTTGCAGCTTATCAATCATCACCTGTACTTCATTGGTTGAAGTGGCTGTACGTGATGCTAAATTACGCACTTCGTCGGCAACCACAGCAAAACCACGACCTGCTTCACCTGCTCTGGCGGCTTCAATTGCAGCATTTAGCGCTAACAAGTTTGTTTGCTCAGACACCGCTCGAATGACATCGAGAATACTTTCGATAGATTGAGTATGAGTGGCTAGTGACTCAATGACCTCACCGACTTGTTCGACATCATTGGACAGTTGACTAATGGTTTCGCGTGCTCGAGTCACAACGACTTGACCGTTAGTTGAATCCGTATCTGCGGCTTTTGCTGTATCTGCTGCTTGCGCGGCATTACTGGCAATTTCATTAACCGTAGCGCCCATTTCATTAATCGCGGCAACGACCATAATGGTTTGGTCTTTTTGCAGCTGGCTGTCTTCTAAAGTGCGCTGTGCCTGGTGAGATACATCGATGGCAGAGCAACCGAGTTGCTTACTGGTTTCTGCCACTTCAATCATCGAGGCTTGAATTTTGCTGATAAAGCTATTAAACCCCTTGGCTAGCTGGGCTAATTCGTCTTCTCCTTCAACCGGCAGTCGTTGACGCAGATCGCCTTCACCTTCACCAATATCGCGCAGCATGTCAGCAACTCTGGCGATGGGGCGGCTAACTGAACTGGCGACTAAGCTTGATAACGCAATAAATAATGCTGCAATTACCGCGGTCCAGATAAGAATTTTATAGGCTGACTCTTCGAGCAGTGAAAAAATTTCGCTTTCAGGTACTTGCGCAATTAAGTACCAATCCATTGACGGAATATAGCTGCTAGCAATGAGCATGGCTTCGCCATCGATATCTGTTTTCAATAGGTTGAAATCAGTACGGCGCATAAGGCTTGAAGTGTCGGTACCACGATATAGATTGTTTAAATCCACCTTACCTATTTGTGCTGTGTCTGGGTGTAATTTTACTTGCCCCTTGCTGTCGACCAAATAGACAAATCCTGATTGTTCAATTTTAAATGAGCGTAATAACTGCACCATATCATCGAGAGATTTTCCTAAACCGACTAAGCCTCGACCATTGGGTTGTTGGTAGTTAATAAATAGCTTCACATCGCCATTGTCTTCAGTGAATACATTGAGCATGGACTCTTGGCCGCTGTTCTTGTAATCGAAGAACCAAGCATCTTGAGCCGGGTTTAGCTCTCGCAGAAAACCATCTTGAGTATAGTAAGCCGCGCTTTCTTTATCCGCAAAAGAGGCTTGGGCTAAATCATATTGGCGGGAGATCTCGTTTAACTGGCTCACCAGCAAAGGTTCACCGGCTGCGGGGCGATCCTCTTCTAGCCATTGGAGTAACATTTTATTGTTGGCGAGTTGCTGAGCGGCATTCATTAATGTCGAAATGTTGAGTTCGAGCTTATTGCGGATCTGCGCCAACATATTGGGCATCTCCGAGGTCAACATTCTTTGTTCTACCACTTGTTTAGCGCTTTGTTGGCTAAGCATGCCGACAAGGGCTGTGGAGAGTAATACTGTTAGGGTCACAGTAAGCAGAATTTTCTGTTTAATGGTGAGCATATTCAATTTCATAAAAATTCGATTGCCTAATACAGCCAATATTGATGGCCGAAAGTAGTGGATTGATAACAGACTCGGCACAGTGGACGCAAAACCTATTTTTAGGCTGAGCTTTGTGAAGAGGGATCTGTTTTGTAACGTGTAGGAATAAAGGCAGGTATCTGAATTTCAGTCTGAAATCTGTACTCTTATATTAGCGCGGAGGATTATGTCTATTTTTTGTTATTGGTGCAACTAAAAATGCACACCTTGTGGTGTGCATTTAGTTTTAATATCGTAATCTGCACTGATATCAATTCATTAAGAAGTTGCATTTTATGAATTGAATTTCAATGGCGTTTACATGTTGGGATAGTTAGGACCGCCACCGCCTTCAGGCGTGACCCAAGTGATATTTTGGCTTGGATCTTTGATATCGCAAGTCTTACAGTGAATACAGTTTTGGCTGTTAATCACAAACTTTTTCTCGCCTGCCTCTTCAACAACTTCATATACCCCTGCAGGGCAATATCGCTGTGCGGGTTCATCAAATTTAACCAAGTTGAAATCGATTGGGATCCGCACATCCTTTAAACGAAGATGGCACAGCTGATCTTCCTCATGGAAAGTATTCGACAAATAAACCGACGACAGCTTATCAAAGCTAAGTTTTCCGTCTGGCTTAGGGTAATCGATTTTGCTGTAGGCACTTGATTCCGCCATCTGGGCGTAATCAGGTTTTTCATCTCTAAGGGTGACCGGAAACTTACCGCCAAACCAATTTTGGTCAACAAAGTTAAATGCACCGCCAAGGTATGTCCCAAACTTATGCATTGCAGGGCCAAAATTACGTGAACAATAAAGTTCCTCTTTTAGCCAGCTCTCATCAAATCGGTCTTGGAGACAATGGAGATCTTTGCCTCCATCAACTCCGGCTAGCATCGCTTGTGCCAGTGTTTCTGCAGCTAACATTCCGCTCTTCATTGCGGTATGTGTACCTTTGATTTTGGCAAAATTTAAGGTACCTGCATCACAGCCAATGATCATTCCACCTGGGAAGGTCAGTTTTGGTAAAGAGTTCAAGCCACCTTTGGTAATAGCACGAGCACCATAAGAGACACGTTCGCCGCCAGTGAGCGTTTTAGCAATGACTGGGTGAGTCTTATAACGTTGGAATTCATCAAATGGACTTAAATGTGGATTTTTATAGTTGAGATCAACAATCAAACCAACGGCAATTTGGTTGTTTTCGAGATGATACATAAAGCCACCACCCGACGCGCCTTCAGTTAAAGGCCAACCACCAGTATGCACCACTTTGCCGAGCTCATGTTGTTCGCTGGGAACGGTCCAGATCTCTTTAAAGCCAAGGCCATAATGTTGTGGGGTTTTACCATTATCAAGTTGGTATTTTTCAATAAGCTGTTTGCCTAAATGGCCACGGCAACCTTCTCCAAATACGGTATATTTAGCGTGAAGTTCCATGCCAGGCTCATAGCTACCTTTTGGCTGACCATCTTCGCCAACACCCATGTCACCTACCTGGATCCCTTTAACGCTGCCATCAGCATTAAAAAGCAGTTCGCTTGCAGGGAAACCTGGGAATACCTCAACACCAAGCTCTTCAGCACGCTCGGCTAACCAGCGGCATAGATTGCCAACACTGATGATGTAATTGCCTTCATTGTGCATGGTCTTTGGAACCAAAGCATTCGGCATAAGGCGGGCGTCGGTTGCTGAGCTCAGCATGTGGATCTCGTCGTGAGTGACCGCAGTGTGCAGCGGTGCACCAGACTCTTTCCAGTCATTAAAAAGCTCACCCAATACTTTGGGTTCAAAAACGGCTCCAGAGAGAATGTGGGCTCCGACTTCAGAACCTTTCTCTACCACACAGACCGTGAGTTCTTGACCACTGTCTTTGGATATCTGCATTAAACGACAAGCTGCTGCTAATCCTGAGGGCCCGGCACCCACGATTACAACATCGAACTCCATTGATTCGCGTTCCATCAGTTCATCTTCCTTTATTTCCCCCGATGATTACAGTGGCAAAAAGCTCACGCACTATAAACGGGTGTTTTAATCTTTAACTTCACTTTACCTCAAAATAGGGCTACGGCACAGAGTTTAAACTGTTCTAGTGCAGCTATTTTAAGCACTTTTTTGGGTGATGGTGGTCACACATATTCCACAGGTGCTGCTTTTTAATGCTAATAGTGACGATGAAGCTATGGTTTGTCGCCAAAAAACGCCTATAATCAAGTTTGACGGTTCTCCGAGCTTCTAATCCTACGTCGAGACAGATACGGGTTTTTAGCCGTGGCAATAACGCCACCGGGGTGAGAAAAGAAATGATCTCACCTCCCCTTACTTGGAAAGGTGATCATGTCCCAACTACAAGACAATTTTGGTCGACGGTTTCATTATCTGCGTATGTCAGTGACTGACGTATGTAACTTTAAATGCACTTATTGCCTCCCTGATGGTTATCGTCCCGACGGTAAACCCAAGTTTCTCGATCTCAATGAGATAGAACATTTAGTTTCTGCCTTCTCTGAAGTCGGCACGCAAAAAGTTCGGATCACCGGTGGTGAGCCCTCCTTGCGTAAAGATTTCACCGATATTATTCGGATTGTTAAAGATAACGAAAAAATCAAAACTATCGCCACCACAACCAATGGTTATCGCTTAGCTAAGCATGCCCAAGAATGGTATGACGCTGGGCTCAGACGCATTAATATCTCTGTCGACAGTCTCGACCCGAAAATGTTTTATCAAATTACCGGTGAGAATAAGTTTGATGAAGTGATGCGCGGTGTCGATGCAGCGCTAGAAGCGGGCTTTGAGCGAGTAAAAATCAACGCTGTATTGCTTAAGGGTCTCAATGATAAGGACTTGCCACGCTTTCTGCATTGGATTAAAAGTACGCCCATTGATTTGCGCTTTATTGAGCTAATGGAAACAGGTTTAGGCCACGACTACTTTAAAGCGCATCATTTAGCCGGCGCCGATATCAAAACTCAGCTGCAACAAGAGGGCTGGCAGTTTGATACTCCCTCGGCGGATGATGGTCCAGCACAAAACTTTAGCCATCAAGACTACCAAGGTCGTATCGGGCTTATCATGCCTTATGCTAAAAACTTTTGTGCCAGCTGTAATCGCTTACGTGTTTCAGCCAAAGGTAAGTTACACCTGTGTTTGTTCACTGAAAATGGGGTCGACTTACGTGATTTGCTGCAAACACAAGATCAACAAGCTGAGCTTATTGAGCGTTTACATGGACAGCTCGCACAGAAAAAAGAGACACATTTTCTGCACGACGGCATCACCGGCGTGACGCAGCATCTCGCTTCTATTGGTGGCTAAATTTAGATCTGACGCAAATCTATTGCGTCAGATCCCCGCTATAATCGCCGCATTGACTGCTATTTAGTTAAATTAAAGAGACCGTTATGGGACATTGTACTCAGAGCCAATTTTTGCCACTCAATATTGCTGTATTAACCTTGTCAGACAGCCGTAATATCGACAACGACACCTCTGGTCAGTTTTTAGAAAGTGCACTGCTTGAAGCTGGGCATCACTTGGCCGACCGCCAGATAATTAAAGATGACAAATATCAGATCCGTGCCGTGGTCTCGCAGTGGATAGCCTCAGATAACGTCCAAGTGATTATCACGACAGGCGGCACCGGTTTTACTGACAGAGACAATACACCTGATGCCGTAAAGCCACTCTTTGATCGCGATATCGAAGGCTTTGGCGAGCTATTTCGTCATATCACTTATACCGAGCTCGGCACTTCAACCGTGCAGTCTCGCGCACTCGGTGGCATTGCCAATAAAACCGTTATATTTTGTCTTCCAGGCTCAACCGGAGCATGTAAAACCGGTTGGAATAAAGTGCTGAAAGAGCAGCTGGACGCTACGCATCGCCCTTGCAATTTTGTGATGCACGTTAAGAAAATAACAGACTAACTTATAGGTAACACCCTGTACTAACACAATATATTGCGTTAGCAGGCTATCTATACGGTGTTTTGATAAATATGTTGATTAAGAAGGTTTAACCCTAATGACAAATGCTTTTACTCATATCAATGCAGACGGTAACGCACACATGGTTGATGTTACAGATAAATTAGTAACTGAACGTGAAGCTAGAGCAGAAGCTTATATCGAGATGGCGAGCGAAACGCTCGACATGATCATGAAAGGCAGCCATCACAAAGGTGATGTATTTGCCACGGCGCGTATTGCTGGTATTCAAGCGGCAAAGAAAACATCTGATTTGATCCCACTGTGTCATCCTCTGATGCTGACTAAAGTTGAGGTTGAGCTTGAAGCGCAACCTGAGCATAACCGTGTTTGGATCCGTAGCTTGTGTAAGCTTTCGGGTAAAACCGGTGTTGAAATGGAAGCGTTAACCGCGGCATCAACTGCAGCACTGACGATTTACGATATGTGTAAAGCGGTACAGAAAGATATGGTGATTTCTCAAGTACGTTTACTTGAGAAGCGTGGCGGTAAATCTGGTCACTTTAAGGTATAGAAAGAGATGATAAACGTACTGTTTTTTGCGCAAGTAAGAGAGCTACTTGGCACCGCAAGCATCAAAGTTGAAGCGGCCGAAAATACCCAAACAGCTGAAGGCTTGCGAGCAACATTAGCCGCCACAGATGATAAATGGGCCAGGATTATGGCGTCAGACAAGCTATTGGTGGCGGTTAATCAAACCATTAGCCAGTGGGATAGCGCTATTGAAGATGGCGATGAAGTAGCCTTTTTCCCACCCGTGACTGGAGGCTAATATGATCCGCGTACAAACTGCAGATTTTAGTGTTCCAGAAGAGTATCAGTTAATTAGCCAAGAAAATGGTGATGGCGCTGTGGTCACTTTTGTGGGTAAAGTACGTGACTTCAATGATGGCAGTGCCGTTACTGATCTCACACTTGAGCATTACCCCGGCATGACCGAAGCGGTATTGAATCAAATAGAAGCTGAGGCGCGTGAGCGTTGGCCACTTAACCACGTTACGATTATTCATCGTGTTGGTCGCATGGCTTTAGGTGAGCAGATTGTCTTTATTGGTGTTACCAGTGCACATCGAAAAGCAGCCTTTGCCGCGTGTGAGTTTTTAATCGATTTTTTAAAGACCAAAGCCCCATTTTGGAAACTTGAAGCGGGTGAAGAAGGCGCAAGCTGGGTTGAAGCGCGTGATTCCGATGAGCAAGCGGCGAATGTGTGGAATAAAAAGTAATCGTATTTTAAATTAGGTGTATTAGGGAGTTACTTGATGAAGCTTAGCGTGGTCTTGCTGTCGGTTCTAATGCCATTGTTGCTACTAAGCAAAACGGCGGTTGCGACTGAGGATGTGCCGGCAATAGCGGCAGCATCGAGTATCAAGTTTGCCTTAGATGATGTGGCGAAGCAGTTTAATCAAGATACGGGTGGAAAAGTACGGATCACCTATGGTTCGTCGGGTAATTTTGTTGCCCAGATAAAGCATGGAGCACCGTTTGAAATTTTTCTTTCGGCTGACGAGCGCTACACCAATCAACTTGCGAGTGCCGGCCAAACTCAAGGCAAAGGGATCGTTTATGCGGTAGGCAAGCTTGCGCTTGCAGCCCCTAAAACCTCACCGTTGGTCTTAGATGAAAATCTCGATGGACTTAAGCAGCTCATCGACACTCAAGCACTTAAGCGTTTTGCTATTGCCAATCCCGACCATGCACCTTATGGCGAACGAGCCAAAGAAGCGTTGCAAAACTTAGGTTTATGGCAAAAGATTCAACCACAACTTATTTTTGGTGAGAACGTATCGCAAGCGGCACAGTTTGCGTTAAGTGGCTCAACTCAAGGTGGCTTAATCGCATTATCGCTGGCGTCAGCAGAGCGCTTTAAGAGCCGAGCAAATTATGTGGTTATCCCTCAATCTTTATATAGCCCACTGAAACAACGCATGGTATTGACCCTAAAAGCGGGCCAAACAGCGAACGAATTCTATCACTATATTCAAACCGACAAAGCGCAGCATATCTTTGCTGAGTATGGTTTTGGCAAAGCGGTTAACTAATGGATTGGGAAGCACTTTGGCTATCAATTAAACTCAGTACTGTCACCGTCGTAATATTGGTGCCAATGGCTATTTTAGCCGGACGTTTCTTGGCTTATCGTCAATTTCGCGGTAAGTCTTGGGTCGAGGCTTTGGTTATGGTGCCGTTAGTGTTACCACCGACAGTGATTGGTTATTATCTATTGGTCGGTTTGGGCAGTGAGTCCTGGCTAGGACAGATGCTAGAGCAGCTGCTCGGGCATCAATTAGTGTTTCATTTTTCAGGGCTGGTAGTCGCTTCTATTTTTATCAATATCCCGTTTGCTATTCAGCCTATTCAACGTGCTTTTGAAGCCGTACCCGAAGATGTGCGTGATGCCGCTGCTTGCTGTGGTATGAGCCGCACTAAAGCGCTCTTTAAAATTGAGTTACCTATGGTGTGGCCAGGCGTATTAACGGCAATGGTGCTGTGTTTTTCCCATGTATTAGGGGAATTCGGTGTCGTGTTAATGATGGGCGGTAATATTGCGGGTGAAACTAAAACCATTGCCATCTCTATTTATGACAGCGTACAGGCGTTTGATTTTGCCAGTGCGGGGAATATGTCATTGGTGCTATTACTATTTGCGATTACGGTATTGGCACTGACCACCAGTTTGTCACGACGAGTCGGAGGTAAGCATGTCTCAAGTCGTCGCTGATCTATTTTGTCGAATTAAACAAACCGAACATATCACTATTGATGCGGAATTTACCTGTAAAGCGGGTGAAGTGCTGGCGGTGGTTGGACCGTCGGGTGGCGGTAAGTCAACGCTGTTGCGGATGATAGCTGGCTTAAATAAACCGCAGTCTGGCGAGATCCGTTATGGACAAACCAGCTGGTATTGCGATAAAAAGTCGATACAGCTGAGTCCACAACAACGGCATTTAGGCTATGTGCCGCAGCACTTTGGTTTGTTTCCCAATTTAACCGCGTTAGAAAATGTGATCGCGGCATTAGACCATATTCCCAAATCTGAACGTGCGACGCGGGCTAAAGATTGGTTAGAGCGGGTTAATCTACATGGGTTACCCGACAGACTGCCAGCGCACCTTTCTGGCGGTCAGCGACAACGGGTGGCATTGGCGCGTGCATTAGCACGTGAGCCCTCAGTCTTGCTGCTTGATGAACCCTTTTCTGCTGTGGATAGAGAAACTCGTGAGCGCTTGTATTTAGAGCTTGCTCGCTTGAAAGAGCAGTTAGCGATCCCAGTGATTATGGTCACTCATGATCTTAATGAGGCATTGCTATTGGCTGATAACATGATTTTGATCAGCCAAGGAAAAATGTTACAGCAAGGCCATCCACGAGAAGTGCTGACTCGGCCGCGCGACGAAGCCGTAGCAAAGCAGATGGGATTGCGTAATATCTTTGACGCCTATGTTATTGCACAGGAGGAAGAGCGGCAGATCACTTGGCTTAAGTTTGGTGATCATCTTATCGCCAGCACTTACTTTGAGAGCCTAAATGTTGGCGCAAAAGTGCGCTGGGTGATCCCCAATCAAGGCGTTAGATTTAATTCGATTAAAAAAGGCCGTTTGTGCCGTAGCTTTAATAAGCTCGATATTACCATTGATTCGATGCTAGTGATGGGCGAAACGGTACGAATTCTGGCGAGTGTTGTGGGCGTAAAGCATAAAATTAACGCCGAAGTACCATTACACTTAGCCCAAAAGCTGGAACTTGTAGAGGGCGGCGAAACGACGGTGGCGCTAAAATCTGAATTGATCCATATTTTGGAACCTAATACCGAATAAACGGTTTAGCAATAAACTCCAACGTATGATCAAAGTTTAATCTTTACGTCACCTTGGTGTTATGTGTTTTGTCATAGTATGACTCCTAATCTAAACGAGGTGTTTATCCGATGACAAAATTGTTAACCGGTTCAATTATTCTTTCTGCTGTATTAACCTTGCCTGCAGTGGCTGCTTATAATGGTCCTGGAGTGGCAAGTCATGCTACAACGGCTGCTGATGCAGCTAAAGCAAAAGACGATACACCCATTGAGTTGACGGGTTATCTAGTCAAAAGTTTAGGTGATGAAAAATACCTGTTTCGCGATCAAAGCGGCGAGGTAGAGGTCGAGATAGACAATGCATTGTGGCGTGAAATAGAAGTCACTAGCGACACCAAGGTCACATTGATTGGTGAAGTTGATGATGAATGGAATGGCATTGAAATAGAGATCGACAGTATGCGTCTGGTTTCTCAATAATTGTTTATTAGTATGATTTAGCGTTTTATTTTTTGGAGGAGCCATGGCTCGTTGGCTGGTGGGATTGTTATTAGTATCAGGTAGTGCATTGGCAGGCCAAGGTCTGTATCCGCTCATGTCGACGGGAGATTACCCATCGCCGATAGAAATGATACAAAAGCTAGAGCTACTGCACCCTGGGGTGATCTCTGAATTTGAAGCAGAGCTCGATAATGGAGAACTCATTTACGAGTTTAAGATGATCGATCCGCAAGCAAAAACAATTACTGAATATGAATACCGTGCAATTGATGGCAGCCTTAAAGTGCGTGATATTGGGCGTTTAAAAAATGATGATAAGGACGAACTTGCTGGCATAATGATGCTGCAGCAAAGTGGGTTAACATTTTCTGAAATGTTAACCCTTGTTTGTAAAGACAGCACGGGGCATTTGGTCAAGGCAGAGGTCGATAATGACCTTGGAATAAGCTATATAGAGTTAGAAATGTTAGATGCCGAAGGTAAACGAAAGTTAGCCTTCGATATGGAAAATAAGCAATTACTACCACTGCTCAAATGGGATTAAAGCATGAAAATACTCATGGTTGAAGACGATGCGACTACCATCGAATACGTTGTAAAAGGATTTATTGAGCAGGGGCACAATATTGAAACGGCCACCGACGGTCACCAAGGATTACTGCTAGCGACCAGCATGAAGTATGACTTGATCATTTTAGACCGCATGCTACCCCAACTTGACGGGCTTAAGCTATTAGCAGCATTGCGTGCGACGGGCAGCCAAACACCAGTACTTATTTTATCGGCATTGAGTCATGTGGATGAACGCGTTAAAGGTTTACGCGCTGGTGGCGATGATTATATGACTAAGCCATTTGCGTTTTCTGAGCTATTGGTGCGTGCCGAAAAGTTGATGCAACGCGGTGAGTCACAACCCATGGTGACCAGCTTAAATGTTGGCCCATTGGCGATTGAGCTGCTGACCCGAAAAGTCACATTGGACGGGCAAGAGATCTTGCTACAGCCTAAAGAGTTTCAGTTACTAAAATACCTTATGGAACATGAGAATCAAGTCATAAGTCGTACACTGTTATTTGAAGCAGTATGGGATTATCACTTTGATCCACGTACCAATGTTATCGATGTACATATTGCTAAGCTTAGACGTAAGTTTGAAGAGTTAGGCCATGGTGAGTTGATTGAAACCGTCCGAGGGGCTGGTTATCGCCTACGCCAAGGGCATTAAGCCATACCAAAGTAGTGCGTGGCGCATTACGATTATTTTCTCTGCATTGGTGACGGTGATTATTGGCACCTTGCTATTGGGGATGTATCGTCAGTTGATTAATGAACAAGAGTTTCAACTCGATCAACACCTCAATGCCGAGAAAACCCGCTATCAACAGATGGCACTCACGCTTGATAGGCACAGTTTTGCTACGCAAGTCCGCAGTGCCGACCCTAAAGTCGCCTTAATCGTATGGCGCAACTCCTTCGATCTTATTGGCTCATTAAGCATGATCCCTAAAGACATGCCTATGCTGCCCGAAAAACGTGAGTTTCCCGTTTTTAAGGGCGGAGCCGATAAATTGCACATTCTTACTGGTGGCATGGTGATGACACGTTATGGCCCGGTATTGGTTGCGACTCGAGTGGATCAGTTAGGGACGTTAATCGACAAATTCACCAATGCGGCGATTACCGCGTTAATGTTAACAGTTGTATTAACGTTAGCGCTTGGCTATCTGTTTTCCAAGGCTATTTTGCGGAGATTAGTGCAATATAATCGACTGAGTGAACAGGTGGAACAAGGGCAATATTCGACGCGATTACCTGTTAGTTGGCGGCAAGATGAGTTTGATATGCTGGCACAACAATTTAACCGAGTGTTAGATACTTTAGAAAAAAATCTCGCGGCGGTGCGCGGCGTGACGGACAATATTGCACATGATCTGCGTACACCGCTATCTCATTTGCGTATCGGCTTAGAGCAGTTGCCAGAAAAGCCTGAAGAGGAATTAGCTGAGGGTTGCGCTATCATCACTGAAGAACTTGATCACTGTTTGGCGACATTCGACGCCATGCTGTCGCTCACTCGAATAGAAGAGGGCCAGCAAACATTAGAACTACAGTCACTGAGTTTGCAACATATCTGCCGAGATCTATTTGAGATGGCAGAGGTGATGGCCGAATATAATGGCCAGTCGCTTAAATTAATGGCCGGTGAAGAGTTTAGCGTTAGCGGTGATAAGTATTTACTTTTCCAGGCATTATTTAATTTGGTCGACAACGCGATTAAATACTCAGGTGAAGGTGCAACGATCATTATTTCGCAAAACCGCAATGTTATTTCAATTCAAGATAATGGCCCAGGGATCCCCGCAGGCTCACGCGATAAAGTCTTCGAGCGCTTAGTCCGCTTAGATCCAAGCAGACATCATAAAGGTACCGGTTTAGGTTTATCTATGGTTAAGGCGATTCTGTCGCGCCATAATGCTAAAATCGCCTTAATGGATAACCAACCGGGGCTTAAAGTGCAAATTACTTTTTGATACCCATACCTGTTGGTTGTTAAAACATTTTGTCTGTTTGGTAGGGTTTTCTCTTTATGTATCAAGTTATTGCTGACGAAGCCGATTTTATTATTATCAATAAATCGGCCAACGTCCATTTCCACAGTCAAGATGGTTCCGCTGGGGTTGTTGCTCAAGCTGAGCTAGATCTGGGTATAAAACTGTATTCGGTACATCGATTAGACACATTGACGTCTGGCTTGCTCATTTTAGCCAAGTCATCAGCTGCAGCAGCTGAATTTACCCGTCAATTCAGTGAACACAAAATTCAAAAGTACTATTTGGCACTGGCACAAGGCAAGCCCAAAAAGAAACAAGGTTGGGTCATTGGCGATATGGCCAAGTCACGCCGCAGCATGCACAAATTACTGCGCACCACGGTTAACCCTGCAATCACTCAATTCTTTTCACAATCGGTAGCTGACGGTTTACGCCTTTATTTACTTAAACCGTTAAGCGGTAAAACTCACCAGCTTAGAGTGGCATTAGCCAGTATTGGAGTGCCAATTTTAGGTGACGAACTCTATGGTGGTGCGGCATCAGATAGAGGCTATCTGCATGCCTACAGTTTGTACTTTAACTATAAAAATAAAGCCTACCAGTTCAGTATGCCTCCTCAATCCGGTGTTGCTTTTAATAGTGAAGCATTTTCTAAGCAGTTAGCACTGTGGTCGCAGCCCGAAAGTTTGAACTGGCCTAAAGCGAAGTAAATTTACTTGTCTTTCAACGCTAAGTTTGAAATATGCAGGACTTAAGGAATATCTAAGCTTACACATTCACAATCTAGTGGATTACGAGTAGGATAGTGCCCTGAAAAGTTAAGCCTTAATCGGCGTATAATTAACACTAAACATGAGTAGATAATTGTGCATAAACGAGCCATATACCCAGGAACATTTGATCCCGTGACTAATGGTCATGCTGATCTTATTGAGCGTGCTGCCAAATTATTTAAACATGTTGTTATTGGCATTGCTGCTAACCCCTCTAAAAAGCCGCGCTTTACGCTGAGTGAGCGAGTGGAACTATTAAAAATAGTGACAGCACATTTAGATAATGTGGAAGTGGTTGGTTTTTCAGGGCTGCTGGTGGATTTTGCCAAAGAGCAACGAGCTAGTGTGTTAGTTCGAGGCTTGCGAGCTGTTTCAGATTTTGAGTATGAATTCCAATTGGCGAATATGAATCGCCGTCTTAGCCCCGATCTAGAAAGTGTGTTTTTAACCCCAGCAGAGGAGAACTCGTTTATCTCTTCGACTCTGGTTAAAGAGGTTGCTCATCACGGTGGTGATGTGAGCCAGTTTGTCCATGCTGAAGTTGCTAATGCACTAATGAATAAAGAAAAAGGTTAAGACTCCGACCATGATAAAGCGTGTTTTATTGATCAATATTAGGCTGTTGGCACTATTTGCCGTTTGTTATTCTGCCATCATTAGCGCAGCCCCTTGGGTGGATACATCCGATATCTATTTACGAGCCGATATTCAAGCATTGGCCGATGCAGGTGTGATTACGGTCCCCGTCAATACCTATCCGTTAATGTGGTCGGGTATCGGTGATGATTTGGCTAACATTGAGCCATCAACACTTTCGCCTGCCTTAGTGGACGCATTCTCTCGGGTGAACTTCAACTACCGTAATGCCGTCGGCAATCGTGGCAATACCCGTATCAAGTTTGCTGCTGCCAGTGATGCCGCGAGATTCCAACATTTTGGCTCTGATTATAGAGAACAAGGTGAGGCGACTGCATCATACGAGTACTTGGGCGATAGATTTGCTTATAAAGTTTCCACGTCAGCTAACTACGATCCTGCCGATGATAAATCGCTACGTTTCGATGATTCCTATCTTGCGATGGTCATGGGTAACTGGATGGTGACACTTGGCGCGGTTGAGCAATGGTGGGGACCTGGATTTGACTCTTCACTGCACAAGTCCAATAACGCCAGACCAATGCCTTCACTGATGTTGAGTCGCAATAATGCTCAAGCATTTGAAACACCTTGGTTATCTTGGATTGGGCCGTGGAACTTTACTGCGGGTGTTAGCAGGATGGAAGAGGAGCGTGCAGTCCCCAACACGCTGATGTGGAACTTGCGTGGCTCAGTGCGTCCGTTTCGTCAGCTAGAGCTTGGTGTGTCTTGGACAACCCAGTTCTGTGGTGATGGGGAAGAGTGTTCTTTTGAAAGTGCCTTTAAATCCATTACCGGTCAAAAAGATTGCCGTAATGAGGGAGCCGGCGGCTGTACCAATTATGGTAACCAAATAGCAGGCTACGATATACGTTTTAGTGATACTTGGTATAACGTCCCGTTTGGCCTTTACTACGAAAGAACTTGCGAAGATTCAAAGGGCTCCATGCCTTGGGATATCGTCGATTGTGGCTCTATGTTTGGCGCAGACACGCGTTTCAACTTTGATGGTCAACAGTACAAGTTGTTTTTTGAATATACCGACACCATGGTTTTTTGTGGTGAAGATGAAAATGCATTTAACTGTTTTTACGAGCATTCAACTTACAAAAGTGGTTCACGTTATTATGGCCGTGCACTGGGTAGCACTTATGACAGTGACGCCAACGTGTATGTATTAGGTCTAATTGGCCAATTCGCCAATAGCAAAGGCTTTACCTCTTTACTGCGTTACGCCCAACTTAATAAAGATGGTGCTAATGCGAATATCGATTGGGCTCCTCAGCCTCCCAAAGAGGATTTGTTGATGCTAGAGCTTAGCTATCGCATGCCGATGTGGCAGGGCATGATGAGCGTAGGTGGAACGGTATCTCAATCGGAATTTGAGACGCAAGACAAAGAAACAGACGCGACGTTATTTGGTGCTTATGAATACCGTTTCTAGCGGTTTGACTGACGTCTGTTGTATTGCGATACCCCGTGAATATTAAACTGGCCGTGAGGTTGCTTGGACTGTTATTTATCGCCATTTTAATCGGCGTTGCAGTGCAACAAGGTTTTTTTCAGCGTTTAAGTGATAGTCAGTGGGTTACTGATTACGTCGAACAGCATGGTTCGACGGCCGTCTCTGAGCTGGTATTAATGGGAGCGCTGTTCTCCTGTATTGGCGGGCCTAGGCAAGTACTAGCATTTGCTTTTGGTTATGCGCTCGGTGGTATAAATGGTGCAATCTTTGCCACTATCTCGGCCTTAATGGGCTGCATTATTTTATTCTATTTTTCCCGCTTTGTTTTTCGTGAGCAGATTAAACGTCGCTTCGAGCAAAAATTAGCACGGCTTGAAGCGTTGATCATCCACAAAACTTGGCTTAAAGCGTTGATGTTCCGCTTGTTGCCACTCGGCAGTAATTACATTACCAACCTCTTAGCAGGCACCACTTGTGTTAGTCCATGGCAGTTTTTTGTCGGCAGTGGTATTGGCTTTCTGCCACAAATGTTCATTTTTAGTTTTGCAGGGGCTGGGGTTAGCCTTAGCGATGAACATCACTTGCAATTGAGCGTGGGTTTATTTGCCGTGGCGCTATTGATTGGCTTATACCTTTATCGCACCCGACTCGGTAAAGAGCTTAAACAGGCGGTTAAAGAGCAAGATTGAGTGCCGTGATTAGCGCTGCTGGCAAATACTGCAAAACACGGTCGCGCGTTGACCCAGCTTCACTTCACTGAGCAAGTGACCACAATGAGTACAGGTTTTGCCCCCTCGCCCATAGACATGTAGCTTTTGCGCAAAATATCCTGGTTTGCCATCGGCATTAGTAAAGTCTTTTAACGTGGTGCCACCTTGCTCAATGGCGCGGGCGAGAATTTGTTTTACTTCAGCGACCAGAATCGTTATCCGTTCGGCGTCCACTTTACCCGCCTCGGCTTGTGGATGGATCCCCGCCGCAAATAACGCTTCATTGGCATAAATGTTACCCACACCCACTACAATATGATTGTCCATCAAACACAGCTTAATCGCTTTTTTCTTATTCTGTAACGCCGCGATTAAATAATTAGCATGAAAACCTGACTCAAGCGGCTCAGGCCCTAATTTCGATAACAACGGATGGGCCTCTTCTGGTAGTTCGCTCCATAACCAGCAACCAAAACGCCTTGGGTCGTTATAGCGCAGTACTTTACCGCTTGCGAGCACCAAATCGATATGGTCATGCTTTTCGACCGGACTGTTAGCGGACAGTATGCGTAAACTGCCAGACATACCTAAGTGGACTATGGTGGTGCCAGCGTCGGTGTCGATCAGTAAGTACTTTGCCCGACGGCGAACATTACGGACAGTTTGACCAATAATCTGTTTAGCAATCTCAGGCACTGGCCAGCGAAGTGATGCATTTCTAATAATTAAGTCGGTGACTTCATTATCAACTAAATAGGGTGATACACCTTGTCGAGTGACTTCAACTTCAGGTAATTCTGGCATTTAGGCTCTCTTGTTTTACGCTGTGAGATCTCGATGATTGATTATACTCATCGTATTAATGAGCTTGCGCACGAATGATGGGGCTGAGTTGTTCTCGTAAGCTGGCAGGAATTTGATACCAGTTGCCGGCGGGAGACTTTAGTAAGCCTTGGCTGCTAAATAGCACCCAGACTTGGGCCGTATCGATATCGTCGATTTGGATCACTAACTCTATTGGCTCACCTACCGTTTCAGGATTATCAACGAGGGCGGATATATGCACCAGCTCCCATGCATTAGCCCATTCGAGGCAATTGAGTATCTCTTCGCTACATTGCCAACCTGATTGACGTTTCTGCAACCAATACTCACCCAGTTGTAATTGCGATAATGGTGCAGATTGATCGAACAGCGCTTGCGTTTGCAACGGTTTCACACGGCTATTATCATCGACCACAGTCAGTACTGAGATCATAAAAATAGAAGCTAGAATGATAATGGTATTCCATTTTCTTCTGGATAGGGCCATGGCGATAATGATAATTAAGTGATGCAGTGAGTGTATCTATTCAGTCGAGCTTTCACAAACCTTAGAACAGATGAGCGGTTAGTAAAGCAGATTTTTTAGAGGATCTAGCCGATGTGGGAATGAGTTTTACACTAATACAGTATGGATAATGCAATTAAAGTGTGAAAGAACAGCAATCATAGCCTATACCTAGTGGGTGTTTAATTTGAATAACCACAGTATTTATATGGAGATGGATATGCCCTCAATATACAGGATATTGATTCCCACAATTTTTGTTTTTATTTTGGCTGCTTGTGGCGGCGATGGTGATGGAGAGCCCGTTTGTCCTTCGAACGTGCCATGCGGATTACTTGATAATAGTGATGCGGCCCCTACATCAGATGATGCCATTACCTACAATGTCTCCTTGAGTATTATTGGTACCGGGGGGGATGAGGTCTCATCAATAACTGCAGTTGCTCCTGGAAAGCTAGTGGCTGCAGTTGACGGTATAAGTGACCCAGTTATTGTGACTTTCAGTAGCAGCTTAGGTGACTTGCCCATTACTACCGCAGTGACTGATGAAAATGGTAATGCGACGGTAGATATATTAGCCGGCACCACATTAGGAGCTGGCACGGTTACGGCATCTTTGGTGACTGGTGAACAAGACACCGCTATTTTGGTCATCGGGGCAACTAACTTAGTGATGGGCAGCGGCGAACCCCTGCAGGAGGGAATTGCGGAGGTTAGCACCGATTCATTATCAGCTGGTGGGACCGTGAGTATTTCGGTGATGATTGTTGATGAACAAGGTATGCCATTCACTCAACCCGCCGATGTTTACTTCTCTTCAGCTTGTGCTAAAGCTTCGACCCCCTTAGCTGAGCTGACCTCACCGGTAACAGCGATTAATGGCTTAGCCACCAGTCTATACCTCGCTACAGGATGTATAGGAAATGATCCTATTAGCATTACCGTCAATGTAGGGGGATCGAGTCTTTCTGCTTCAGCGTCAATCAATATACTTGCTCCAACCGAGGGCAGTATTAGTTTCGTTTCGGCAGAGCCTTCATTAATTTCGATCAAAACCACAGGTGGTTTAGAAACTTCAGTGGTTAAGTTCCAAGTATTTGACACGACTGGAACCCCTGTTAGCAATAAAACGGTGAGTTTTAGTCTTAATACCGAGATGGGCGGAACCTATTTGAGCCACTCACAAGGGATTACCGACAGTAGCGGTATGGTACAGACTGTAGTGAATTCAGGTGCGGTTGCGACCACTGTCCGTGTCATGGCAACGGTTGATGCTAGCGATCCGCTGCTTATCACTCAATCAAGTAAATTGATTATCTCCACCGGCATCCCAGATCAAGATAGTTTTACGTTAAAGGTCAAAAATTTAAACCCAGATCTTTTTGAAAGAGTTCCTGTCACAGCATACCTTGCGGATGCATTTAATAATTTCGCGCCAGATGGCACCGCGGTTTACTTCACTACCGAAGGTGGTGCTATCGATGATTCTTGCTTTACGCTAGATGGACAATGCACTGTGGAGTGGCAGGAGCAAAACCCTAGACCTGTGAATGGCCGTTCAACTGTTACTGCTTATGCCCTCGGTGAGGAATCTTTCCCGGACTCAAATGGTAATGGCCGCTTTGATGCTGACGAATTTCCACTATTTCAATCGGTTGGCATAGATAGTAATCAGTATGATATGAATGAAGTTTTTAACGATTACAATGAAAATAAGGTGTACGACAAGGATGCATTAGAAGAGCTAATCGATTTTAATAATGATGGTACATTTACTCGTCGAGATAAGCTTTATAATGGGGTGTTGTGCAGTGTTCCTGTTCACGATGGCTGCGCTGATGGTTTGAGTGATAGCAAATCTATCCACATAAGAGGTAGCGTAGTCATCGTTATGTCTGGTAGTTCGGCTGTTGCAGCTAATGTTGTCGTAATTGATAGTGGGATAGATAACGATGATCAAGTATTAGATATTTCTGGGGCAGACGTTGGTCAAGCATCTTTAACGATTACCGATAGTAATGGTCAGCAGATGCCATCGGGCTCAGTGGTAACCTTTACATCTTCTGTCGGAGAGGTCGTAGGGCAAAGTAGCTTTACCTGGCCAAACACTAATGAAGCTGGTGGGCAGAGTTATGGCATCGCGGTGAAAGGAACTTCCCAAGCTATTACAGGGGAGCTGGTTGTTATGGTTAAAACCCCTAATGGACATGAGTCAACGGCCGCGATTATTCCAATAAATATCACTCCATAATCTCGAGAATAAAAAGGCACATTAAGTGCCTTTTTTATTTTAAATCCACAATTGAATTATCCACCTGTGGCGTTCATAAACCGCAGGATCTGGGTTTCACCGTTAGGGTCGAAATGGTGTTCTTTCGGTTTATGCTGTATCCCGTCTAGAATAGCGACTTTTAGTTTTTCGATATCAGCAGGAAACTCTCGTAAAATAGCTTTTAAATCGACAGAATTCTCATTGCCTAGGCAGAGTAATAAACGGCCTTCAACCGTGACGCGGACTCGATTACATTCGTGGCAAAAATTATTGCTGTGCGGTGAAATAAAACCAACGTGGATATCACTGCCCGGCATAGTGTAGTAACGAGCCGGGCCGCCAGTACGGCGGTTGGATAGCTGCAAGGGATAACGCTGCTGAATGAGCTGCTGAACCTCCTCACTGCTGCAATGGCGACTGCGCTTGCGCTCATCAATTACGCCTAACGGCATCTCTTCGATGAATGCGATGTCGAGTTCTCGCTCACGACAAAACTCAATCAGATCCAGTACTTCATCATCATTTTGGCCACGCAAAATAACCGCATTGACCTTTATCTTTTTAAAGCCAGCGGCGCGTGCAGCATCAATACCTGCAATGACTCGGTTGACCTTGCCGTTACGCGTCAGCTCAGTAAACAGATCTGGTTTTAGCGTATCTAGGCTAATATTGAGGCGGTTAAGCCCTGAGTCATGCATCTCTTGCGCGAAGCGGGTTAACCGAGAACCATTGGTGGTCATCGAAAGCTCTTCAAGACCGGGTAGCTTGCCGAGTAGTTTTACCAACTTATCACAGTCGGTTCGCACTAAAGGTTCACCCCCTGTGAGACGTATTTTCTTAACGCCTAACTCGGTAAAAGCTTGTCCGATCCAGGCTAATTCTTCAAGACTTAGCACATGTTCTTTACTTAAAAAGCAGGGATCTTCACTCATGCAATAAACACAGCGAAAATCACAGCGGTCAGTTACAGACAGCCGTAGGTATTCGACTGTCCGGCCAAAATTGTCAACGATCAAACTCATACTACTTACCTATATGACCCTTAAAGAAGGTCGGAAAAAGGTTGGATATAAACTGTGTCACCTGGATTTAACTGGTCATCTTTTTCGCCTATCACGATGAGACAGTTTCCTTTTACCATAGAGCTAAGCATCCCTGAGCCTTGAGCACCTGTTGTGGTTACATGTAACTTACCATCTGCTGCCAGATGGTAGATCCCGCGCATAAATTCGGTACGACCGACTCGGCTGCGCAGTGGTTTTTCTGTGATTGCTGGCACCATGGTGGGTGTCCAGTTTTGCTCTCCCGCAAGCTTGCGGATAGCAGGTTGAACAAATTGTAGGAACGACACCATTACCGCAACGGGGTTACCTGGTAAGCCGAAAAATAAGCTGTTGTCGATTTGACCAAAGGCCAATGGGCGACCAGGACGCATATTAATACGCCAAAAGTTTATCTGACCAACTTCTTCCAATACGGTTTTGATGTAGTCAGCGTCACCCACAGATACGCCACCTGAACTGATCACGATATCAGCTTGCTTAGCGGCACTTGTTAAAGCCTCTGCTAGTGCGGCTTCACAATCTTGAATAATGCCCAGATCGATTACTTCACAACCGAGCTTCTTCGCCATCGACTTGATGGTGTAGCGGTTGGAGTCGAAGATGCAGTTTGGCTTTAACGGTTCGCCTGGTTGGCAAACTTCATCACCGGTAGAGAACACGGCAATGGTTGGACGTTTGAAAACGGGCAGTTCGCCAAAGCCTAATGAGGCGAGTAAACCTTGTTCGGCGGCATGCAGGCGAGTGTTAGCGGCTAGTGCGGCTTCGCCTTGCGCTATATCTTCGCCCGCTTGTCTTACGTGTTGGCCTAACGCCATAGCACCTTCAAACTCGACTTTCCCGTCTTGCTCGTTGGCGAGTTCACGTAGCTGAATGGTGTCGGCACCAGCAGGCACTGGAGCGCCTGTCATGATGCGTACGGCTTCACCCGCTTGAATAGTGCCAGCATAAGCGTGACCTGCCATGACTTCGCCCATCATGGTATAGGCTTGGTTCTCTTCGCCTAGCTTAAATGCGTAGCCGTCCATTGCTGAATTGGTGTGTTGTGGCACATTGACTGGTGAAATAGCATCGGTCGCTAAAATACGATTTTCGAGTTCGTCCAAATCCACTGATTCAGTGGTACTGATCGGCTTGACGTAAGAGAGAATTTTATCGATGCCTTGGCGTACCGACAGAGTGGTGCTGTTATCGAGTTCGCAACCACAGCTCAGTGCCATAGGCAGGTCGATTGGGCAGGGTTTCCACGCCGCAATATAGTCACTGACATAATCAGCTATTTGCGCCACGTTATTAATATCTAAACGCTGCAGCTCACTTGGCAATTTGGTGTCATCGCAACACGCCACAGCAAGAATATTTTCATCATGGGTGTGAATAAACGGCTTACCATGCGCGGCGCGGTGGAGTTCTATTTTAGGCAGTTCTAATTTTTTGAAGCCTTCAACCAACACGATATCAACACTGTCTGTTTCAATCTGCTTGAGCAGGTAAGGCAGTTCAGGATCTGATTCCCTGGCATCTTCGGTCATCAACGCCCAGCGTATATGAGAGGCGACTAACATCTGCTTGGCGCCAGCTTTACGCATCTCAAAGCTATCTTTACCCGGAATATCTACGTCAAAGTTGTGATGAGCATGCTTGATGACGGCAAGTCGAATTCCACGGCGATTAAGCTCAGGGATTAATTGCTTTAATAATGTGGTTTTACCGGTGCCGCTATAGGCACAAAATCCGAGAACAGGGATAGGTAGCGGATTCGTAAAAGGTATGCTCATTTACACCTCTGGTTGTTCTTTTCGTTGGCGATGGCTTCGCTAAGCTGCTGTTTTTGTTCTGGCGTATTCACGTTAATAAAGGCATTTGGTTGGTCACTAAAGTCGGTCACAACATAATTGTGTTTGGCATACCAAAAATCTATCTTGCGTTCGCCAGCATCTAAGAATGCTTTCATTGATGTGCGTAAGCTGGGCTTTAATAACATGACGACGGGTTGCTCCCGTTTACCGTCACTAGCCACTGCAAGCTCTGCATCTTCAGCAATTAACTGCGCTAGCATTCTGGCTACCAAATCTGTGGGTAGCAACGGGCAATCACAGGGGACAACCATCAAATAGTCTGCTTGTGTGTGACTCATCGCAGTGATCATACCTGCTAATGGGCCTAAGTAGCCTGTATCTTGATCACTGATCACCTGAAAGCCAAATTCAGAATACACCTTTTGATTACGGTTTGCGTTGATCAGGATCTCCTTAACTTGAGGTCGAATCCTATCAATTGTATGTTTGATCATCGGTTGGCTTTCTAATTCAACTAAGCCTTTATCATTGCCACCCATACGTCTGGCCATTCCGCCGGCGAGGATCACTGCATCGATCTTTGTCATCACATATTCCTGTTATTAGTTGCAGCTTACGTAACAATAGCAATCATACTCCGTCGCTCCATAACTTAATGCTGGCGCGGTAGCAATTTTAGCAAGGCTATTTGACCATACTGTTTAACATGTTGGGATTGATATGGACTGCTAAAGTCGGTGCTGCTGCATGCACCATGTCATTGGTGCTAATTTTGTTATTGTCGATTAGCCACGCATGATCGCAGATTTGCGTCAGCATACATGATTGATGGCTACTAATAATCATTCCTGTGCCTTGCTGTTTTAGATCTGAGACCATCTGCAACACAAGTCGTTGAGAATGCTTATCCATATTTGACGTTGGCTCATCGAGCATCAACAGCTTGGGTTCGACAATCCAGGCTCGCGCTATCGCAAGCCGCTGTCGTTCACCGCCAGATAAACTAGAGGCAGATTGCCCTAATAGATGGCTTAACTGGGCCATTTCAATTGCTTGTTCAGTGCGTGCACTCAGCTTTGCCTTATCTTCGCTTGAGAATGCTAAAGGATAAGTCAGGTTATAAAGCACACTCCCATCAAAAAGGTAGGGGTGCTGATGCAGATATAGCGCTTTACCAACAATAGCATTACTACGCCACCATGGCGCCAGTGAATAACCGACGGCCTGCACTTGGCCTTGACTGGGTTTAATCAGTCCTGCAAGTAATTTCATTAATGTGGTTTTCCCGCTGCCATTATCACCCTGTAGGTGGATCACTTGCTTCTGCGGAAAAATAAGCTCTTGAGCGCTAAACAGATGCTTATCATCGAAACGCATCTCAAGATCTTGTGCAATAATTTTTGCCATGCTAATTAATGACTCCTCGGCTCGGCCTTGCCTCTTAGGGTACCTAGGGCAAAGTTTAGCACTAGTGCTAATACTAACAGTACCAGCCCAAGCGCTATCGCTTGAGCAAAGTCGCCCTTGCTGGTTTCTAAGGCGATAGCGGTTGGAATATTTCGAGTGACGCCAGCAATATTACCACCGACCATCATCGAGCAGCCTACCTCGGTCAGGATGCGGCTAAATGCGGCGATTATAGTTAATAATAGTGGTACTTTAAGCTCTCTGCAGACGGTCCAAATGGCGCTGTACCAAGGCGCGCCTAATGTTCGAGAGGTTTCCCAAGCACGGCGGTCAACACTGGTGAAAGCGGCTTGGCTCATGGCGACAATTACGGGTGCGCAAATCATCATCTGCCCTAAAATCATGCCTTGTTGGGTGAAAAGCCATTTCAGATCGCCAAGCGGCCCCATTCTGGTTAACAAAAGATAGACCAATAATCCGATGACAACGGTGGGAATAGATTGCAGGGTTTGAATCAAGTTAGTGACGAGCCAGCGACCACGGAAGCGAGAAAAGGCCAATATGAAGCCGAGCACCATTGAAGGCAGCAAAGTAATTACTAATGCTGCCAATGATACTGAAAAAGATACCGATATAATGGACCAGACTTCTGGATCCAATGAAAACAGCAGGCTTAACGCCTGCTGTGTTAGGGCTAACCAGCCTTCATTCATTCGCTATATGTTGCCTTGAACAATTGCTCACCTTTAACTTTATAGTTATTGATCATCGTTTGCGCTTCAGCGCCGATCAGCCAGTCGCTTAATGCTTTAGCCCCTTTATGATTTAAGTCAGGGTACTTGTCAGCATTAATGAGCATGATTTGGTATGGATTCGCCAGAGCTTCACCACCATCAAAGTCTACTGCAAGGCCTATTTTACCCGAATATGCCACGAAAGTACCACGGTCAGATAAAGTATAACCTTGTAATTCGTTTGCCATTAATAGTGTTTTACCCATGCCTTGGCCTACAGAAGTATAGCCTGCAAATTCTGGCTTAACATTGGCTTTGCCCCAAAGAATAAGTTCTTTCATATTAGTGCCAGAGTTGTCACCACGTGAAATGAACGGTGTATCTGATTTAGCTATCTTGGCAAATGCCGCTTCTGCTGACTTGCTAGAACGGATGTTAGCGGGATCGTTTTTTGGGCCTAGGATAACAAAATCATTTTCCATTATCCCGCGTGGAAGTCTGCCATAACCTTCAGAAACGAACTTGGCTTCTGCAGCGGGGGCGTGTGTCATTACAACATCAACATCACCTTGGCGAGCAAGCTTAAGGGCTTTACCAGTTCCGGTTGCAATTACCTGTACTTTATAACCGCTTTCGGCTTCGAAAGTCGGTAAAAGGTTGTTTAACAAACCTGAGTTTTCAGTACTGGTTGTGGTTGCTAGCTTAATAACTTCATTGGCTTGAACTGGCATTCCAACAAATAATGCGGCAGTCACAGCAAGACCAATAACGCGTTTAAGGTTTAACATTTTTACTCCTTGGCAAATATATATGGGTCACTCTATACCTGAGTCACCGCTGGGAAGTGAAATCACTTGTCTGTTTAAGAGCAAGTTTAATGCCATTTTTAAATTTGATGATTTTGTATCACATCAGTCGTTTAAGTGTGAGCTTGCTCCCATGCTTATCCAAAATCATTCAGACAATATGTCCCAACATCACTAAACCGTGGTTCATAGTGACCTATTTTTACCACTTAGGTGTTAGACTTTATTCATTATGAGTCAAAATGTCCTGTTTAAGACAAGATGAACCAGAGAGTAAATGATATGAAGCCACTTCCTTCCGCTGTATCGGTACTAATTGTTGACGATGAGCCTGGTATGCGCAGTTTTTTGAAAAAGGCACTCGCCAAGAAATTTGCATTGGTAGAAACCGCTTCCAGTGTTGAGGATGCAGAACAACTGCGCTCGCGTTGTCATTTTGATCTGCTGATTGTCGATATTCGCTTACCTGGCCGATCAGGTATTGAATGGCATGAAGCGCTCAATGATCAAGAGAGACGTTCTGACATCATCTTTATGACGGGTTATGCCGATATGGACGTAGCCATCAAAGCACTTCGTGCTGGCGCGTCAGACTTTATTATGAAACCCTTCCATCTCGAGCAAATGATGAAAGCGGTTGACCGCTGTATTGAGCGACGCTTATTGAAGCGTGAAAATTTAATGCTGCGCCGTGAAGTCTCATTCAATCAGTCGTCCACCATTATTGGCCAAAGCGATGCCATGACTGAGGTCAAAGATGTCATTGCGCGCGTCGCACCGACGAATGCCGTAGTGTTAATCGAAGGTGAGTCGGGAACCGGCAAAGAGCTGGTGGCTAGACAATTACACATATTAAGCGGACGCCAGGGGCCATTTGTCCCGGTCAATTGTGGTGCGATAGCGCCAGAGCTGCTTGAGAGTGAATTATTTGGTCATTCTGCAGGCGCATTTACGGGGGCAAAGGGGAACCGTGAAGGACTGTTTAGCTTTGCTTCGGGTGGCACTCTTTTCCTTGATGAAATCGGTGAGATGCCGTTAAAAATGCAAACTGCTTTACTGCGCGTATTAGAGCAGAAAACCATAAGACCCGTGGGCAGTGAGAAAGAGATCAATATTGATGTCCGAGTGCTTGCAGCGACTAATCGTAAGTTATCTGAAGAGGTCGAGGCGGGTAATTTTAGACGTGATCTTTACTATCGCTTAAATGTCCTCGATATAGTCATTCCGCCACTACGAGATAGACCGGAAGATATCGTTGAGCTGACACATCACTTTACCTGCCAATTGGCCGCGGAACTTGGGGTAAAAGAGGTGGTTTGGAGTCATGAAGATTTGCTTAAACTACAACAACACGAATGGCCTGGTAATATCCGCGAGCTGCGTAATATGATTGAACGCTGTATATTACTCGGTAAACCACCTGCCGAGTACTGGAAAGCTCAGCCTAAGGCTGAGATGGTTGTCGAATCAGGCTATCCGCTGCAATGGGCCTTGAAGGATGTTGAGCGTGACCACGTGACTCGAGTTGTGGATATACACGGTGGTAATAAATCAGCGGCAGCCAGAGATCTTGGCGTGTCGCGTAAAACGCTAGACCGCAAGTACAAAGAGTGGTTTGGCGGCGAAAAGAACATTGAAGAATAACGCGTTAGTCAGGAGAGTTTAGGTGTCATTTTTTTCCAATATATTCGGTGTTAGCTGGCAGCAGATGCAGGCAAAGGTGCGCTATCGCATTCTTATTCTGACCCTGCTACCGATTTTGTTAACACTGGTTAGCCTAGTGTTTATTACCATCTATTGGAATATAAGCTACACAGGAAAGCAGCTCTTTATGAAAGTAAAAGCTGATTTAACGGTGGCTAACAATACCCTTATTTCAGTGCAAACCATTCAAGAGAAGCAACTTGAACTGGTAATGGAATCCTGGGCATTTCAAAATGACTTCAGAAAGCTAAATTTCAATGGGAAATTGACTAGAGAAGAGCTGAGACAGCAACTCACTTTGGCTAAAGTTGATATCGATTTAGACTTCTTACGTTTGATCACTGTCGCTGAAGCGGCGGCAGACCCTGACATACGCCAAATGTTACCTCATATTGAGGGTCACGAACCATTTTCTGGGTTAATGGTGTTATCACCCAGTCGCCTTTCTCGTATTGATCCTGTTCTGGCGGAACAAGCCAAAGTGACGGTGATGAAAACGCAAAGAGCGATGGAGCCAGTCAAGACGGAAGAGAAGCGCGGTTTATTAAGTCGTTCATTGCTGCCTATCCCGGACGCATCAGGCAATGTGGCTTGGTACTTAGATGGTGGTATTTTATTAAATCGAGATAGTCGTATTGTCGACCATATTCGTGATCTCGTTTATGACAAGGGAACATTGCCCGATCGCTCCATCGGCACAGTGACCATCTTTCTCGATAATATCCGTATTAGCACCAACGTCCCGTTGCACTTTTTTCCCAAAGGAGATGAGGAACGTGGCAGAGCACTCGGCAGTTTAGTGTCATCAGAGGTACGTGAAAAAGTCTTAAATCAAGGCCTGTTATGGGTTGATCGCGCCTTTGTATTTAATGACTGGTTTATCTCGGCTTATGCCCCTTTAAAGGACGTGCAAGGTAAACGTATCGGTATGATCTATACCGGATTCTCTGAATCTCCCTTTATCCATAACTATTTACTCAATATTATCGAACTCGGTACTATTTTAATGTTGGTGTTATTGGTTTCTGGCTGGTTGGTTTATCGCGGAGCCTACAGTTTATTGCAACCCATTGAGCGCATCCATCATGTTGTAAAAGCGGTGCAATCTGGGCGTGACTTACGTATTGGTTCATTGGGCCTAGATAGTGGCAATGAGCTGTCGAATCTTGCTGAACAGTTCGACCGTATGCTGGATCTGTTACAACGTCGCAATACTCAGATCCAAGCCGCTGCAGAGCAACTGGAAGTCAAAGTTGAAGAGCGCACTCGCAGCCTGCAGGAAAAAACGGAAGAGCTGCAAGCGAACGTTGCCTTGCTTAATGAAACCCGTCAACAGCTGGTGATCAATGAAAAATTAACCGCGTTAGGTGAGTTGACTGCGGGCATCGCCCACGAAATTAATAACCCTACCGCCGTGATCCTCGGCAACATGGAACTGTTAAAATACGAATTAGGTGATAAGGCTGAAGCCGTCGAAGAAGAGATCGAGTTGGTGATTCAGCAAGTAGGACGTATCAGTACCATTATTCGTAGTTTGTTGCAGTACAGCCGCCCCGGAGAGTTCAACGCCCCGCTGGAAATGCATCAAATTACACCGATTATTGAAGAGATGTTAGTCCTGGTACGTCACTCAATACAAACGCAAAAAGTAACTCTAAGGCAGGAGCTTAATGCGAGTTACCCTGTTCAAGTTAACCGCCCACAATTATTGCAGGTATTGATTAATATTGTGGTCAACGCCGCCCATGCAATTGATGATAAGGGTCAGATATGGATCCGTACATACGACTGGGTACAACGTGGTGAGCTTGTTGGAGTTAAAATAGAGATTGAAGATGAGGGTAAAGGTATTCCCGAAGAGGAACTTAATCGCATTTTTGACCCTTTCTACACCACGCGTAAAGATGGTACTGGTCTAGGACTATCATTAAGCTACGGTATTATTAAGCGTATTGGTGGCACTATTGAAGTGAGTTCAACGGTAGGTAAAGGCAGTTTGTTCACTATTGGTTTGTATCATACCGCGGTAGAAGAACAGACAAATACCCCCTACGAAGGCTTACAATTACACGGCCATCGCCCCGAGTTCGAGGAATAATCCGCTCAGTGCCAGCATTTAAATAATGAAAAGTCGGGATAAAAATCCTGGCTAATAAAAAGTGTGTGAGCAATGTGGTGCAGTTTCGGCCCGGTCGGGCTGGAGGGCGAGTCATTATTCACATAGCAAGATTGAAATTTTAGACAAAAAAAAGCCGGGATAAAAATCCCGGCCACAAAAGAGTGTGTGAGCAATGTCGTGCTTTGCAAACTCGGGCTTAAAGGAGATGAGATTCCTTACAGCTTGATGAGTTCTTGGAACGCATCTAAATAATAATCATTATCACTTGGGTCTGCAAGCTTTATTTCTACTCTGCGGTTAATTAATTGAGATAAGCTTACTGCAGTCTATTTATATCCATATTTAACAATGCCTTAAATTACTTTGTGGTGGTAGATATATTAACGCATAAGAATTTAAGGCAAAAAAAAGCCGGGGAATAATTCCCGGCCACTTAAGAGTGTGTGAGCAATGTCGTGCTAAAAACTAATAGAAAACTCGTTGCAGTATAAAGATGATGAGAACTTTATAGATTAACTTGAGTTTTGGAACGCACATTGATAGTAATGATTCTCATTTGTGTTTGCAAGTTTTATTATTAATTTTTATCTCCGAGTCGTTTTTGCAAGTGAGTTTTATTTTACTCAATACCGTTATCCGAGATCTTCTAGAAACATTCCGCCCAGTCAGCTGTAAAATACATCTGCAATTTATTCGTCAATTCTAAGTCGGTGACTTCGCCATCGAGCGAGCATATTTTCCACACTCATTCATTTAGCCTGTTCACCGATAATATCTCTCAAAAAATGAGGTGAAGGTGAATATAAAGGCTAAATTATAGTCAGGCTGCTGAGCCGAGAGTGGCGCTATAGCAGGGTTTTACGACCGGTCTCCTGCAAAATTTTCTCTTGCAGTACTTTTAATAGCAGACCGTAAACCGGTAAAAATAGACCCAGGCTAACGATGAGCTTGAAACCATAATCAACACTGGCAATCTCAGGCCAATTAGCAGCCATAAAACTATCTGTTGAGGCGTAAAAAGCCAGAGAGAAAAAGACGATCGTATCAACAAGGTTGCCTATGATGGTTGAGGCCGCTGGGGCAACCCACCAAGACTTCGTTTGTCTTAACTTGGCAAATACAAAGATATCCATAAGCTGACCTATAAAATAGGCTGCAAAGCTTGCAAAGGCGATACGAAATACAAAGCTGTTGAATTCTAGTAGGGCTGCTGCACCTTGAAAGCTGCCTTGATGGAACACCACACCCATTAAGTAAGAGATGACGAGTGCGGGGAGCATGGCTAGAAAAATAATCTTTCTGGCGGCCTGCTGACCAAAAATTCTGACGGTAAGATCGGTCGCAAGATAAACAAATGGAAAGCTAAAAGCGCCCCATGTGGTATGCAGTTCGAAGATCTGAAAGGGTAATTGCACCAAGTAATTACTGGTACAAATAATCACTATGTGAAAGCCTGCTAAAAGCAGTAACGCGCGGCGAACCTGCGTTGGAGATAACATCAACATCTTGTGGCCTTTTTTAATAAATCGGGCGGGGTGAGGGAACCCGCAATAGCGATAACCGCTATAATTTTACAATTTTTGGTTAGTAAAAATAGTGCGAACCCATAATATGGGGCGGCAAATTATAGAGCAGAATTTTTACAGAGCAAGCAGAAAAGTAATGTGGCGGCTAATTTCCTGCCACATTCGTTGTTCAGTCACTACTTTTGGTTTGGCTGTGGTGTTATAACTCGGTCAATATCGACAGAATAGTGGCTAACTTGTTTTCAAGCTCAGTCCACTCTTTATCCGGCTCAGATCCTGAAACAATACCTGCACCCGCAAATAGGTTAATACGCCCTGGTTCGATAAGTGCACTGCGAATGGCGACGGCAAACTCACTTTCATGCTTATTGAAGTAACCACACGCGCCAGCATACCAGCCTCTAGCATAGCCTTCTTGTTGGCGAATAAAGTTCATTGCCGGTTCTTTAGGGAGGCCACCAACAGCAGGGGTGGGGTGTAGCGCTTGGATCAGTTGAAAGTCATTAACTCCCGCTTTTAACTCAGCTCTAATTGAGCGGTGTAGATGCTGGATATGGCTTAGCTTAAATATGGTTGGAAACTCTTCTGCGCCAACGTAATGGCTTAGTGGACTGAGTACATCTACAATTTGCTGTCTAACCAACTGGTTCTCATGACTGTTCTTGGTATCGTCCAACAACTCCTGTGCCAGTGCCTTGTCTTGCTCTTGATTGATCCCTCTCACCGTTGTGCCAGCAAGCGCTTCAGTAAACAGCTCTCGTTGTCTGCGTCGATATAGACGTTCAGGTGTACAAGAAATAAAAGCACTTTCAGGGGTAAATTGAAAACCAAATTGAAAACTATTTGGATTTCTTCCCTGCCAGCAGGCAAGTAGCATCCAAGGGTCGACTGATTCATTAATCTCAAGTTGAGTTTGACGAGATAGCACGACTTTTGGAGTGTCTTTAATAAATTTTGGATGAGTAACCTGATTAACGAGCTCATTCCAGCGATAGCGATCAGGTTTATCGCTGCGACTCATTAACGCCACTTTATTGGGGGGTGTTAGCGGTTTTGGGTTATCAAGCGCTGCAATCGCTTCCAGTGCAATCGCAATCTCTTCTTCGAGGCTGCTATCGGTAAAGCTAAGGTTAATCAGTAGCTTATATTCATTTCCGCTACGGCGTAATTCAATGCGTGGCAAGATGAAACGTGCCTTGCCAAATTCTGGCCAGCTCTCATTTTTGCGATCAAAAGCAACGCCACCGTAATAACGTATGTCTTGATTATTGGTGAGGGCGCGTTGCTTTTGGTATTCCGCTGACATTTCCAGGTCATCAACATCATCACCAAAAAAGAAATCTTTACAGCAGCCAATGGCGGCGACTTCCTCTTCGGTGTCACGCCCTTTCCAATAGACTCTAGGATAAGTCGATTGCGCTGCGAGCCAAGCAATAACAGGGATCGCCGAAATCGTCACCGACAGCTGAATAATGGGGTCGCTGTGTGGTTGAAGAATAAAAGATGAAAGCTTGTCTGTTAAAGACTTAATAGCATGAGACAGCAAAGGGGCGGCCAATAAATACTCCAAATAGCATTTCGTGTGGGTTGTTTAGAGGTGCTGACCTCTACTTATTAATTAACCCAGTTTCAAATTGGTAATAAGAATCTTTACACAAAGTAATATCCAGTGGGAAGAGTGTCAAGTCGGTTGCTCTACTGCTGTGAGCTATCACTGACTATTTAATCATCATGCTTTAGTTTTGCACTCCGTATTTATCTTGGGTGGTGTGTTAGAGATCCTAGTTTGTTTCTTTTATGGGATTCACTGCGCCTTTTTGTCTGCCCTATCATTATGTGTGGTCAAAATGTCACAGGTGGTATTAGCCTTCTCTTCTATTTGTTCAAATTAGTCGATCTAGGTTGTTATTCCCCTATCTGTTACTTGTGCACGCAGGCTCTCTTTCTGACAATGGCTGCCATTAATGTCGTTAGGATAATGAAAACCAATGAGAAACAAAAATAAAGCCCTGAAACTATCTTCTATTGCGCTGGCACTGAGCTTTAGCTACCAAGTGCAAGCAGATGAGATGGAACGGGACCCTATTCTGAATGTGACCGAAGTGATTGTGGTTCATGGAGAGAAAGCAGCGGTAACAGAATCGGCAACAACTCATTGGAGTCTTAATGAAGATGACATCAAGGCAACTGGCGCTCAGAGTTTAGATCAGTTGCTAAAAAATGTACCAGGGTTATATGTTCGCGTTGGCGGACAGGGCACTCCTCGTGTTGATGTGCGCGGCTTTAAAGCACGGCATGTTATCTACCTGATTAATGGTGTGCCAGCCAATGGCGCTGAAGATGGTCAGTTTGATCCTAGTTTAATTCCAGCAAGTCAGATTAGCTCTGTAGAGGTGTCTGTTGGGCCAACATCAGTACTTTATGGCCCTGGTGGCGCGGGCGGTGTGATTAATATCATTACCAAACAAGGTGGAGATGCTCCTCGTTTATCAGGACGCTTAGAAGCGGCCCAAGACAACACGTTCAACGGTGACATCAGCGCTGCAGGCAGCGGTGACAACTGGCAAGGATTAATCAACTACAGTCGACAGCAAACTGATGGTTGGTCTATGTCGAGTGATTATGACGATACCGAGTATCAGCAAGGTGATTTACGTGAGAATGCCGATAAAACCTTAGATAATCTTTATGCTCAAGCGAGCTATTTGCTCAATGATAATACCCAGTTCATGGCGAATATGAGTTTTCGTCAAGGTGAGTGGGGTAAGCCCAGTCGAGATGGTACCGGCACTGGCAGTGTAAAATTCGAAAGAGTTGATGACTACCAAGCTAAGACATTCCAACTAGGTCTAGCACATAAATTCAATTCAATGTTCACATTGCGTGGCTTTGCTTATCACAATCAGAGTGACGTATTAGAAACCCAATACAAAGATGATAGCTATCAAGCAGTCAAAGCTCAGCAAGATGGCCGATCTACAGTCCAAGGGGCTAATCTGCAGTTTATTTCGAATTTTGATGAAGCGGGTATTTTAACCACAGCATTCATTGCTGAGAAGCAGAGCTGGGAATCGAGTGCGATCAAGAGTAGCAAAACGGATAAAGCCACAAGGAGTGGCGGAAATGATGGTGGCGGTGGCAATGGCGGCGGTAACGGCGGTGGAAATGGAGGCGGTAGTGATAATTTTGATGATGAAGCTTGGCTATACACCACAGCGCTAGAGTATCAATACCAAGGTGATAATTACGGCGTCACATTGGGCGGTGCATTTCACGACCAAGACCGTGTCTCAGAAGTTGAAACAGATTTTTCAGGACAATTATCAGGCTATTGGCAGGCGCTAGAGCATACTCGTATCAATATGGGTATCGCCCGCAAAGTACGCTTCCCGTCTATGCGCAACCTGTATGCACAATCATCAGGTAATGCTGATCTCGAAGCCGAAGTGTCAAAGCACCTAGAGTTGGGGCTACTGCAAGATCTTGGGTACTCAACAGAGCTCAATATTGCAGGCTTTTACACCGATACTGAAGACTATATTGCCAAAGATTTAAGCAGTGTTTATCAAAACATGGGCGATTATAACTTTAAAGGGGTCGATCTGGAGCTAAAGAATAATAGCGTTGATGATCTCTCTATCACTTTTGCTTATAGCTTTTTAGATACAGAAGACAAATCCGCAGTTGCTTCGATGCAGACTCTGGAGTATCGACCGCGGCACAAGCTGCGTTTCCAAGCGCAATACCAATTGCCTTTTGCGATGCGGATAAATCTTAATGCCGAGCGGATCATGGACCAAATCTACTACTCACAACAAAAAGTGGCTGGTCAGAAAATCTTGGTTGAGCAGTCTCTAGGTGATTACACCTTGGTTGATATCAACCTTGTTCAGCCTTTGTTGGATGACAAACTGGAGCTTTACCTAAGAGCCACCAATCTACTCGACGAGAACTACTACCAAAGTGAATCTTTACCGCAGGCCGGTCGCCAAGTGTTTATCGGCATTAATTGGCAGATCTAGGTAACGGGAGCAAATAGATGAATTTAATCGAGCTGAAAGGGATCCATTTTGGCTATGACACCCACCAAGTGGCGATCTTGGATGATCTTCATTTGTCAGTAAATCACGGAGAATGCCATTGTATTAGTGGCGCAACGGGTTGCGGTAAGTCTAGCTTACTGCATCTCATTGCAGGTGAGTTATCGAGACCCTTTGAAGGAGAGATGATTCGACACCCAGCGCTAATGGTGGGGTTAGTGATGCAAGACCCTAATGTGCAGGTGTTACGCCAGAGTGTAGGTGCGGAAATCGCCTTTGCTCTGGAAAACCTCGGCATGCCATCGGTAAAAATGTTAGATAAAGTACAACAAGCACTCAGGCGCGTGGGGCTATATGTCAGTATCGACACGCCTGTCGATGTGTTGTCCCTTGGGCAAAAATACCGTTTGATGTTGGCCGCGCAGTTAGTATTTGAGCCAAACTTACTGTTACTTGACGAGCCTTGGACTCAGTTAGATAACCATGGGGTGCAAGAGCTGTATTTTGTGCTTAAAAATCTATTGAGTGAGGGGGTAGCTATTGTGATGGTAGAACATCATGCCCAAGCTTTTGGCTCGCTAGTTTCCCATCTATGGCAGTTAGAACAGGGTAAATTGGTGGCGGGTTTATATTTACCGTCGGTGCCGCGCGAACACAAACTCAATGCGGCAGCAGCAAAAGTGACGACAAGTGAGAACAGCGCCGAAGAAAGAGTATGTATTGCGCCGCATCGATTTCAATTTACTAGCCGAGAAATATTGTTCCGCTGTGCTCATTCGCTAACGATTAATGCAGGGGAGATGGTCGCGCTCGTGGGGGATAATGGCAGCGGCAAAAGTAGTTTATTAAAAGCGCTTACAGGGATCCAAGCTGATATCGGTCAACTGCCATTATCGTTACTGGGTAAGCGCCCTAAGTTGGGTATATACGGGGCAAATGTGTGCCTGCTACTGCAAAGGCCCAGTCGTCAGCTATTTGAACAAACTGTATTGAGCGAAATGCAATTTAGCTTACGCCGATTCAAGCTGCCGCTGTCACGTGCCGAGAGCATGCTAGCGCAACTCTCCTTAATGTATTTAGCGGCGGTATCGCCACACAAATTGAGCTACGGACAGCAACATATTATCGCCCTAGCTTCGCTGGCGTGCCTAAAGCCAAAAGTGTTGCTGCTTGATGACCCTTTTGCTGGGCTCGATAGTGTGCATTGCGAGAAAGTGTGGCAACTGCTGCTGCAATTGCGGCAACAGGGCAGTGCAATCTTACTGACTTCTCACCGAGAAGTGCCACAGGATAATGTGGACCATGTCTGGCATATCGAAGCGGGATTCTTGTTAGATAAGTCACAAACTATGGCGCAGGCCGATGCGGGTTAAACCTCGAACACCAGTTGTAACTGGGAAATGGCATCGTTTGGGGAACGTTCTAAGCGAAACTCACGCTTGTGCACTGGCTTTGTTGTTGAGCATATTGCTTTCTAGTGGCGCTTTTTTGCTGCCGAGCAGTGCGCTGTGGATGTTGGTGGTTGTTAATGGTGGCTTGGTTGCTCACGGGTTGCTACTTAAAAATAAAATAGGCGTGTTACTTCGATTAGCGGCAGTGCAATTTGTCACTACGATGGGACTCTACTATCTGTTTCATGGTGAAAGCCAGCTGCTAGAAGGGGCTGTGGTGGTGCTGAGAGTTTTGTTGGCAATGTTACCCGGCTGGTGGCTTTCAAGTACTCAACGGCCTGAACGTCTTGGAGAGGTATTAAGTTGGGGCTTACCGCATCAATGGGCATTTGTCATTGCGGCATCTCTGAGCTTACTGCCTTTTATGTCACGAGAGTTAAAAGAGATCTATCAGATCCAATGTATGCGCGGCGCAAGAATCACACCTAAAGCGCTGCGAAATCCCCAAAACTGGCCAGAGTTTATTTACTGTGTGCTATTTCCGCTACTTATCCAGTTACTGAAGCTTTCTAAACAGATGGCTATCTCGGCCCAGCTGCGCCATTTTGGCGACGATGTTAAAGCAACACACTGGCCTTCAACAAGAGACTCAAAATGAAACCTCACTTCGAATTGCAAGATGCACTGTTTATTGGATTTTGCGCCACGTTATTAGTGATCTTAAAAAGTATGTTACGACTCAAGCTGGGGCTAAGCGGGCACTCAATGTTTTTGATGACCTTTTTCTATCTACTTTGTTATGGCGCCGTCGGTAGAGTCGGTTGTATCACGGCCTGCGGTTTACTTGCTGGCATCGTCGCCATGATGCTCAGTGTCGGTAAAGGCGGGCCTCTTATTCTACTTAAGTTCGGCTTACCTGCAATGGCAATGGATCTGGCGTTATTGATGATTGCTGGCGTATTTAAGCTGCGCTGGCAATGCGTGATTGTGGCGTTAGTCGGTTGCCTTGCTTGGGCGAGTAAAGGTTGGATTGAGAATATGCTCGCGGGGATGACACAGCAGATTGCGTTAACCAAATTTGCACTTAATTTCTTGCAGGGTAGTGTCTTTGCCATTGGTGCCGCACTCATTGTCCCGACAGTGCTCAGGCGATTGCAGTCACATGATTTATTGCACGACCACCACAAAAACGACACGTAACGAAAAGCCGTTGAAATATGATTATATCTTAGGAGCGTAAATGAAAAGTTGGTTGATCTGCATAGATGACACAGATGATATCGGTACTAAAGGTACTGGGGAGATAGCCGAAGAGATAGCAAACTTGTTGGCAGCGGAGCAATTGAAGACCGCGGCCAGCAGTGACAAGTGCTTAGTGACTCGGCATCAACTCTTTGTCCATCCGGATATCCCCTACACATCGCATAATAGCGCCATGTGTTTTCGGCTTGAAACCGATCTCAGTTTTGCAGCGATTAAGCAAATATGTGTAAGCCATTTACTGGCTGAGTCGGCTGAGGCTGCAGATCCGGGGCTGGCCATTTTAGATATGACATCGATGTATGACATTAACGCGCTTATTGCTTTTGGTCAGTCAACAAAAGAGGCGGTTAAAACAAAATCGCAAGCTTATGAGCTAGCAGCTGAGTTAGGCATTGATTTAACGGAACATGGTGGCACTGGTCAAGGTGTTATTGGGGCGTTAGCGGGACTCGGTCTACGTTTAAGTGGTCAGGACGGACGCGTAAAAGGGCAGCTTGAGTTCGAGCATTATGGTGACGGTTCTACCGAATTTGAGTTGAGTGTTGCAGATATTATATCGATGAGCTCGCTGCAAGCTGTGCTAAGCGACAGTGGTGATCTCTTGTCGATGGATGAGCGTGTATTACTGAGTGGCAAGGTCAAAGCTGTTTATCGGCAGCATATGTTCGCCTTGTTAGTCAGCCAGCACGGAGATGGGTGGGTGAATGCATCGAAACAAACCCTTAAAGCATATTAGAGGTCATTATGGATAAATGGTTTACCTATACTGGGGGGATCTGGCGCTTCAAGTTTGACTCAGAGGCGTACTTTATCTCCCGAGAAGCTGCGCAGCAGTGTTGCCACTTTGTGGAAGACGATGAAGATGAACAGATCGATGACCATTTACGTTCGTGCTACAACTGCCTTTATCGTCGCTGGCGTCCAAATGGGTTCGATTGTTATAAAAAAGATTATGCTGTTAAGGAGTGATATGTACTAATTTCAGTGTGATATATAGCGTATCTAACTAATTAATAGCTATTTTTGACTTCCCCCCGTATTACCCGAGTGTTTTAGTTGGCTTTAACTGTGGTGCTTTGTTAGCACTCAGAATAGAATGTGCGCCTCTACCCAAAATAATAATTAGAAGCTGAATGTAACTTCAGCAACATTCAGCCAACAGTCAGTAGAGGAAGCGCTTTTACACTCGAGTGCTTTGAACATTTTGTCATCCGGGGACGAAGAGATAATGGGTGATTCAATTGAATCAAAAAATCTAATTAAAGTACCTGTCGCAAAATTAGGCGTAGGTATGTTTGTCGAATCTATCGACAGCGCCAAAGGACACGTGAGTATTGCTAACGCAGGTCAAATCCGCAGCAAAGAAGCGATTACCAAATTGCTGCGCAGCGGGATTACCCATGTGTGGGTTAATGCTGAGCGTTCGTCAGTTGATTGTGGTTTGAATCGGCCAAATTTAAAGTCGACTTCCGTGGTCAAACCTGTGGCTAAAAGGGTCATAAAAGACCGAGCTACCACTCAAAATAAAGCAAAAGAGTTAATGGTTGAGGCAAAAGATCTTATCCAAAAAGTGCTGTCTGAAACCTTTGAGGGCAAAGCGGTAGAGGTTGGGCCTTTTGAAGTGCTGGCCGATAATATGATTGAATCGGTATTGCTCGATGCTGATGCTTTAAAATGCGTATCAGCCCTTCGTTCAAAAGACGCTTACCTGCTAGAACATTCCATCAATGTGGCATTTTTGCTGGTAACGTTTGGCCGTTATCTGAAATTTGATACTGATATGCTACGTAAATTGGCGGTGGGTGGCATTTTGCATGATATCGGTAAAATCAAAGTCGATAGCGCTATTCTCAACAAGCCTGGTAAGTTAACCGCCGAAGAGTTTGAGCACGTTAAATTACATCAAACGTTTGCGGTCGAGATCATGGATAACACCGCTGGCCTTTCGCAGGTGAGTAAAGACATCAGCTTGATGCACCACGAAAAGCTCGATGGTAAGGGTTATCCGCGCGGGCTAAAGGGCGATGAGATCCCGATTCATGGCCGTATGAGCTGTATCGTCGATATCTTCGATGCGTTAACCGCAGCTCGCTGCTATAAAGAAGCGATGAGTCCGGCTGCTGCGTTTAAAATTCTACTGAGTTTAACGCCATTTCATTTAGATCAAGCTCTGGTGTACGATTTTATTCGTTGTGTTGGTGTTTACCCCGTAGGCTCATTAGTGGAGTTATCTGATGGCCGAGTTGGTATTGTATGGGAAGCTAAAAACCGCGATGCACTGCATCCAAAGGTGAAGTGTTTTTATTCAAATAAACATAAGTACTACACTGGAGTGACGATGGTTGATTTGCTTAAATCCGATCTCAATATTGAGAAAGGGATCTCGCCAAGTAGCTTAGAGATAGATCCAACGCCTTTCTATTAAACGATGACTTATTTTTAAAGAGCTAAAAAAGCGCCATTCATGGCGCTTTTTTGTGACCAGAGCTTTACTTAGCTTTCGGCTTTTTTGATCTACCTCTGCTATTTGTTATTTAAGCCACTCTTTACTTAACTATCATTGAATTAAGTCATAAGCCGGCATTCTAACCAAAAGAATGGATAGCAGTGGATGATGAACAGATGCTTAAACGTAGACAATTTCTAAAGATGAGTTCGGTGGTCGTTGCGTCGAGTTTATTCGCTTTTCCAGCGGCAGCAGGCACGACAACAAGGCTATTTCAAAAAAAACGCTATCGCGTATTAGCTTTAGTATTTGACGATTATGAAACACTAGACCTACATGGCCCCATCGAAATGCTTGGCCATATGCCAAATGTAGAGATAAAGCTGGTGGGGCCGACTGAGTTGGTTAGAAGTTATCAAGGGCCAAGGGTGGTGGCTGATGCTTTAATAGATAGCACTTATGAATGTGACTTGTTATTAATCCCTGGCGGACTAGGTACGCGAAAATTAGTTGACGACGAGCGTATGATCCAATGGCTCACGGCGCAGCTTGCCAACAGTAAAAAAGTATTTTCGGTTTGTACGGGTTCGGCATTGTTGGCAAAAACATCAAGTTTAGATGGCGTTAAGGCGACCACTAACAAAATGGCCTTTAAGTGGGTGACCTCATTGGGCGCTAAAGTGCATTGGCAGTCTCAGGCGCGTTGGGTCGATGACGGGAAGTTTTTAACCTCGTCAGGCGTCTCCGCAGGTACTGATGCCGCTCTGTATTGGGTAAAGCAATTACATGGTGAAGCAGAGGCTAGACGTATTGAAACGCTAACCGAGTACCATTGGGTTGATGACAGTAAGAATGATCCTTACGCCGTTACTTTATAAATAAATGATATAGCCTTAGCTGAAAAAGCTATTAAATAGTAATAAAGGATATTGGCAGGAATTGCGAACGTCCTCAATAATTGCGATTGGTTCAGAACGCAAATTGGGGGAGTTCGCATGAATAAAGGGTTAATCTTACTGTGTTGTCTGCTATTAATCAGTGCTTCACTCATGACGTCAGGGTTGACGCGGGCACTTATTGATCTCGGTGCTTTTAGTGGTCTACTTTGGATTGTATTTCGCAACCAAAATAGTATGCCAAACTAATATAATCGGCACTCGCTTCAATAGAGAATATATCCTAACGAACTCGTACCAATCGCCAGCCATAGCAGTGAACCCAGCACCAGTGGTTTCGGGCCTGTGGCTTTCATCTTCTTGATTGTAATCCCTGCACCAATTAAAAATAAGCACACCACCAATAAGCGTTTCGACGCCTCAAACGCGACCTCATAAAAAGCCTCTCCCTGGGGGATCCAATAAGCAATTGAGATGGTTAAACAGTAAAAACCAATAAAGTAGGGAATGGTAATTTTTTTCTTATCGCCACTAAAGAACATGGCACTCAGTAATGCGATAGGAACGATCCATAAAGCCCTAGCAAGCTTAATGGTTGTCGCCGTCGTGAGTGCTTCATTACCATAGGCGGATGCCGCCCCAACCACTGAAGATGTATCGTGTATCGCTATTGCACTCCATACGCCAAACTCATGTTGCGTCATCGATAATGCATGGCCAATGGCAGGAAATAAAAATAGCGCAACAGAGTTAAGAATAAACACGGTAGCCAGCGCAATCGCCGCCTGTTCGTTGCTTGCTTTAATGGCGGGTGCAACTGCGGCTATCGCACTACCACCACAAATTGCCGTGCCTGAGGCGATCAAATAGCCTGTCTTTCTATCAAATTTAAGCAGCCGAGTGAGTACAACACCTAAAACTAAGGTGAAAATAATCGACCCTACAATTAAGGGAAGGTTGTCTAAACTGACCGAAATGGCAGTGTCGAGCTGAATGCCAAAGCCGAGGCCGACAATTGAAAATGCTAATAGTTTTTTGGTCAATTTAGCGAGAATGAGTTGCTCAGGCGCCCAGCCAATGCTAGCAAGGGTAAAGCCTAGAATAAGTGCAACAGGAGAGGAGATCATCGGCAGCAAACAAAGTAAGCCAGCTAGGGTAAACAGGGTGAGTTGTGTTCGAGGCTGGTTCAAAATGGTCATTAAACAGAACTTACGTTAGGTGTCGGTTGCAATTTAGCCGCCGAGTATAACGCTTATTTTGATTTTGATAAATTAAATACTGCTTATTGTCAGTTTAGCAACGTTGAATGTAAGTGTGTTGGGGACATAAAAAATCCGAAGCTGTTGTCAACTTCGGATTGTTTTTTTACAGGCTCTGGTAACGGAATGGGTAGCCAGTAATTGCACTTTAATTCAATAGCTTAGCGCATGGTGACGAACTCTTCAGACCCTGTTGGATGAATCGCAACAACAGAATCAAAGTCTGCTTTAGTTGCGCCCATCTTCATTGCCACACCAAAGCCTTGAAGGATTTCATCCATACCAAAACCAATGCCATGGATACCCACTACCACTTCATCTTCGCCGGCACAAATCAACTTCATTTTGCAGGCTTCGCGGTGTGCCGTAATAGCGGTATACATTGAGGTAAAGCCAGAGGTATATACTTTAACGTTATCTTTACCAAATTTATCATCCGCTTCAGGCTCAGTAAGCCCCATAGTGCCAATGGGTGGATGACTGAATACCACTGTTGGAATAACACTGTAATCCATTTTGGCATTTGGCATGTTGCCAAATAGGCGCTCTGATAATAAACGGCCTGCTTTTACTGCGACAGGGGTAAGCTCTACGCCACCTTCCATTATGTCGCCAACGCAGTAAATACCTTTTGCTGTGGTATTTTGCTGTTCGTCAGTGACCACATAGCCTTTTTTATTAAGCTTAACATCGGTATTTTCAAGGCCGATGTTGCCAGTAGAAGGTGAGCGACCAATGGCCCAGATTAAACTGTCTACGGTAATGCTTTCGCCATTTTCAAGCTCTAGTGTCAGGCTGCTATCAGTATTTTTAACCACGGCTTTTGGAATGCTGTGGGTGTGTAATGTCGGTCCATTGATTTTCATCGCTTCAACTAGGGTGTCAGTCAAAATGGGATCGAAGTTACGAAGAGGAGCATGTTTGCGAACTAATAAGTGAGTTTCGCTGCCTAACGCATGTAATACGCCTGCGAGCTCAACGGCAATATAACCAGCGCCAACAACTGCAACACGCTTTGGTTGTTCACGCAGCGCAAAGAACCCGTCTGAGTCAATGCCGTATTCAGCACCTGGGATAGTTGGAATCGTTGGTGCACCGCCTGTAGCGATAAGGATATGATCGGCTGTGTAGTGCTCACCATCAACTTCAATAGTATTAGCATTAACGAACTTACCGTAACCATTTAGCAGTGTGACGTTATTACTCGCAAAACCACGTCCGTAAGCATCATGGATTCGACCAATATAAGCTTCACGGTTATCAACTAATGTGCTCCAGTTAAAGTTATTAACGGTTACGTCAAAACCATAATCTTTAGCGAATAAATGCATAGATTCAGCGATATGAGCACCATACCACATGACTTTTTTAGGTACACAGCCCACATTTACGCAAGTGCCGCCAACGTGTTTTGCTTCAATTACCAATACTTTTGCGCCGCGCATTGCTGCACGATTACCTGAAGCAATACCGCCGCTACCAGCGCCAAGACAGATATAATCAAAATGTTGAGCCATGTGTATCTCCAAAAAAGTTACTTACTGACAAAAGCAAAATAGGGCAGAGGCTTTTGTTCCTGTGTATACGACTATGACGCACTTCGAGTTAAAAAGACGATAGTGTGCCTAGTATTTATGGGGGTGCATCGATATTGCACCATTGTAGATTGAAAAATTTATTTGAACCAGATCAAATATTTTAAGCATCCGCTTTGAACTTAGTCATTGATATTGGGACGCGTCAGCACTATTTCAATGCTTTGTCGTCAGTTCAACATGATGTGACAAAGCCACTTTAGCAGCTTAAACCTGATGATAAGACCTAGTTTTGGAACAGGATATTACAACAATATTTATCTCTGTTAGCGCCGATATTGGCAGCTATGATGATCACTTTGATTTGGCCCTTCTATGCCACACTTAAGGCATTCCCATTCATCTTGCCTAGCATTCAGTTCATGCTGGAGGTGCATGTTGCGATGATTGATACCAAGGCTTACGTTTTTCTCTAGTAAAGTCATGCGGCTATTCAGCCAGCGACAACCGGCGTCATTAGCCACCTTTTTACGGCTTGCCAATTGTTGCTTGCGGCTAACCTTCTTGAGTTTAGCTTTCGATTTTGGTTTTGATGGTTGACCCACGCGAGTTGTTTTTTTTTGCTTAACCGGCGTGTAGCTCAGTGCGGTTTTAGGCTGTGTGGGGATCAACAATGGCTGACCTTTATCGTCCAGTACCGTGCCTAAAGGCAGCGACGGTGAGTCATTTGCAAGACTGCAAGGGCTGATAAGGATTAGTGCACAGGCGATGTGTCGATAGGGGCTGAGTAACATTCCTTGTCCTCTGAGTTAGACACCATTTTCAATCCTTTGAAAGTGGTCATTTATGTTGGTTTTTATCGGGCCATTAGCAATAAACTATAGTTCAATTTTAAGTGTTCTGGCGTTAGAAGCTCCAGCTTAAATGAATACCTGCATAGGTTTCGTCTAAGCTAGCAGTAGTATTGTTATTTCGCGCTTCGAGTTTTATGTCTTCTTGAGCAATACTGTGACTAACATGGCCTGATAGCACCCACTGATTAGGCAGCTGATACTCTGCTTCAATGCCCAATTGGAAGTGATTAGCACCGTCATGCTCTTCGCTGACATATTGAAAATCGAAACCTTGGGTGATGTATGGAGAGACGCTGAAGTTTGGTGTCAGCTCCCAATTACTGTGTATACTTACTTCGACGAAATAGCCTGCAGCTTCCGTAGAATATGTATAGCTCACGGAAGGCACTAACCAATCAACGGCGGCGTACTCCAGTATGCCAAAGAGTTCGTTATCATGGGCGCGTTCGTCACCGTAAAACTCTAAACGTTGGTAACCGACACTGCCGCCTAGGTTGTCGGTTAAGTTGAAAGCATACTCTACCCCCACGTTCCACTCGGTATAGTGCTGGCTATCACCACGTCCGACAGTCGCGTATAGGTTAAAATTGTTTCTTTGTACAGCAGCGGTTGCCCAATAGATACCGCCTTGGTCGAGATTATTTCGACCTTCTGAAATGTAGCTAGAGTCCCAACCAAGGTCAAAAAGCGCATGAACTTGTCCACTATCATCTAACGGCAGTTTTTCAATAATTTTAGTATTGTGTGAGTCATCGATATTAGACGCTGCATCGGCTAATACAACAGATGATCCGATTAATAGTGGGATCATGGCGATAAGTTGCAGTGCTTTTCTCATTACAAGACTCAGTATTTAGCAGGAAGTGAAAATCCCATACATCATAATTTTTACGCCGTAAATGTAAATGATAACAAGTTGTATTTGCGAAGTGGTTTGCAATACCAATACGGAGCGGGGTTTATACGGCTGGAATATGACCTTCATCAAGGAAATGAGCGTTTTTTACTGCTAGAAAACCCTCGAAGCATAAGTTTTATTGCCAATTCATTGAATATTGCCTTCTTAACCCCTATCTCTTAATTATCAACATAGAATGTTAAGGACTCACTCATGAGCAACCCCTTGCTAAATAGCACTAAGCTTCCGCCTTTTTCTAGTCTTAAACCTGAGCATATTCAGCCTGCTATTGAACAAGGTATCGCGAACTGTCGAGCGCAAATAGAACAAGTGTTAAAGAATGAGGGTAACTATTGTTGGGATAATTTAGTTGCTCCACTTGATGACGTTGATGATGAACTGGGAAAAATATGGTCACCTATTTCGCATATGAATTCGGTTGTCAGTAATGATGCATGGCGCGCGGCACATGATGCATGTCTGCCTTTGTTATCTGAGTACGGTACCTTTGTCGGCCAGCATCAGGGGCTCTATCAAGCCTATAAGTCACTTGCGGCATCAGCAGAGTTTGCTGATTATTCACAAGCGCAAAAGAAAATGATTGAAAACAGCCTGCGTGATTTTGAACTATCAGGTATTGGCTTAAGTGATGGCGACAAGCTGCGTTATGGTGAATTGGTTAAGCGTATGTCGGAACTGACTAGTGGTTTCTCTAATCAATTATTAGACGCAACTCAAGCCTGGAGCAAGCTGATCACTGATGAAGCAGAGCTAAAGGGTTTACCTGAATCTGCTGTTGCGGCTGCGGCGGCGATGGCGATGGCCAAAGAGTTAACCGGCTGGCTGTTTACCTTAGATTTCCCCTCTTACCTACCCGTGATGTCTTACAGCGAGAATCGTGCGCTGCGTGAAGAGTGTTATCGTGCGTTTGTCACGCGAGCATCTGATCAAGGGCCCAATGCTGGCGAATTTGATAATGGTCCGTTAATGGATGAAATTTTATCATTACGCCACGAGCTGGCTAACCTATTAGGTTTTGACAGCTTTGCCGACAAGTCATTGGCAACGAAAATGGCCGAAACACCGGCACAAGTATTAGCGTTTTTAACGGAGCTTGCTGCGCGCTCTAAAACACAAGGCGAAACCGAACTTAACGAGCTTAAAGATTTTGCTGCCAGCGAATACAGTGCTGTCGATCTTGCGGCATGGGATCTTGGTTTTTATGCTGAGAAATTGAAACAGCATCGCTACGAGATCTCCCAAGAGCTACTGCGTCCCTATTTTCCAGAAGATAAAGTCCTTTCAGGGCTGTTTTATACTGTATCGCGCCTATTTGGTCTTAAGGTCGAGGAGCAAAAAGAGTTTGATAGCTGGCATAAAGATGTTCGTTTCTTCCATATTCGCGACAGCAATGACGAACACCGTGGCAGTTTCTATTTAGATCTTTACGCCCGTGAAGGTAAGCGTGGTGGCGCATGGATGGATGATTGCCGTGCTCGTCGTGCCACTAGCGCAGGTTTGCAAGATCCGGTTGCTTACCTCACGTGTAACTTCAATGCACCTGTGGCAGGCAAGCCCGCGTTATTTACCCATGATGAAGTGACGACTCTGTTCCATGAATTCGGCCATGGCATTCATCATATGTTGACTAAGATTGATGTTGGCGGCGTTTCTGGGATCAGCGGCGTACCTTGGGACGCGGTTGAGCTACCGAGTCAGTTTATGGAGAACTGGTGCTATGAAGAGGAAGCTCTGGCTGAAATTTCAGGCCATTTCGAAACCGGTGAGCCGTTGCCAAAGGTGATGCTGGATAAAATGCTGGCGGCGAAAAACTTCCAGTCAGGCATGATGATGTTGCGTCAGCTTGAGTTTTCACTGTTTGATTTTAAGATGCACTTAGAGTTTGACCCTGCCAAAGGCGCAGAGATCCAAGCTAAGCTAAATGAGGTCCGTGAGTTAGTGGCGGTCGTTAAGGCACCTGAATTTAACCGCTTCCAACATGGTTTTGCGCATATCTTTGCAGGTGGCTACGCTGCAGGTTACTACAGCTATAAATGGGCTGAAGTGCTCTCTGCAGATGCATTCTCTCTATTTGAAGAAGAAGGGATCTTTAACGCCGAAACGGGCAAGCGTTTCTTAGAGAATATCCTCGAAATGGGCGGCAGTGAAGAACCTATGACATTGTTTAAACGTTTCCGCGGTCGAGAGCCTAAGACTGATGCTCTGCTAAGACATTGCGGTATTAACGGCTAATTGTTAAGTCAATTTTTATCATTTTAAGGCGCCTAGTGCGCCTTTTTTATTTGATCTACTTCACAGCTTGTTATCTGGTATGACCTCTGCTAGCCTTTCGGCTCTTATTTATCAAGGATGTAGGTTGAGCTGTAAATGAATCTTTATTTTAGGCTTTTTTGGTTGTTTATTTGGCGCGTTCGTCACTGTAATAAAATCGATTTTTTAGGCAAGAGCACACTCAGTTATCGTGCATTACCTTCCGATTGCGATATCAACTTCCACCTGACTAATTCGCGTTACCCAGCGTTTATGGATCTGGCTCGAACTTACATGTTGTCCGAAATGGGCTTGCTAAAGCGTTTTATAAAATTGGGATGGATGCCGATTATTAATGCCGCTGAGTTCACCTATATTCGCGATATCAAGCCATTTGCTAAGTTTGATATTGAAAGCAAAGTGGTCGGTTGGGATGAGAAATACTTCTATGTCGAACAGCGATTTGTCAGTGAGCGCGGTTTGCATTGCATTGCCCATGTGCGCGGCGTTTTTGTCTGTAAGAAGAAACAGGTGCCAATTTTAAAGATGCTAGCAGAGATCCCATTTAATGATGCTGCACCAGAGCTGCCAGCTGAAGTTGAAAAGTGGAAACGCTTCTTAGAGTTAAAGAAAGCGCAGAACATATAATCACCATTCTACTACTGTCTGATCTTTCTGTGGGCGTTCCATCTCCAGCTGGCTATCGCTGTGTTTGCTCGGATGCATAGCGGCGTCATGACGTACGAGCAAGAGTGAGCGCCACCTCCTCTTGCACTTGATTGACGGCTCCCCGCAGTGTGGCTTGGATCCAATAACGGCCGAGATGTTCATAGTCGAGTAGCTTAAAATCGGTTTCTAATGTCAGTAAACATGGGATCGTCGCGCAGTCGGCTAAGCTAAAGCTGTCACCACATAACCAATGATATGTGGCGAGGCGTCGGTCTAAACTGTCCAGGGTTGTCAGCAGTTCATTTTCAAGTTGCTTGACCTTAATTTGATTACTGAGCTTTTGATGCTTGGCTGCGAGCCAATGGTCGATCACTGTGTCGAGCCGTGTATCGCTGAGTCTGTCGTAGAGCCTTACTTGCAATGCATCCTTGGTTAATGCAGGAATGAGTTGAGTACCTTGCTCAATGTTGGTATCAAGGTATTCTACAATAATACTCGCGTCGGGAATGATCTCACCTGATGCAATTCTGAGTAAAGGTAGGTGGCCGCTAGCATCAATTCGTTGCAATTCCCGCCTCGCGTAAGGATCCGCTAAATTAATAATATGCGGATAAAAGTGGGCTTGTTTTTCATAAAGGGCAATGAGTACCTTTTGTGATTGTCGTGACAGTGGATGGTAATACAGATCCATGGTCGTTACAGACTCCAATCAAAAGCATTTGTGTTAACTCTAGTTGCTAAAACGGGTCCCCACAATGTGCTGTGTTGGTTGCGTGAGTGCCTTACACTATGAGTTATCTTGATAAAGTAATGCCTCTCAGCAGGTTAATGGTTATCTGCCGCAGAATATATACCCATGCGACTTCGAAATGCAGCATCGAGCATGTCGAACTGTGGCTTGGGTATCAACAGGAGAACAGATGAGTCGTATTGAAACGTTTGCATCAATTTATCAGCGGGCATCGGAGCGTAAAGGCGGCAGTGCAGGACTCGAACAGTTAATGTCAGCGAGCCTGACGGAGGACGAAATTGGTCAATATAGCGATGCTCCGTTGTTATCTGAGATGAGTAAAAAGGTATTTCAAAGCGGCTTTGTGTGGCGAATAGTCGAGGCTAAGTGGCCAGCATACCAAAAAGCATTTTTTGATTTTGAGCCTTTTAAGGTATTGATGCTGTCGACCGAGCAGTTGCAAGAGCGGGCTAATGATGTCGTATTAATCAGGCATCTTAAGAAAACGATGGCGATCTATGACAACGCGCATATGGTCAACGACCTTGCGCGTGAGCACGGTAGTTTTGCTGAGTTTTTGGCAAGCTGGCCTAGCGAAGATATTATCGGTTTATGGGCAAGCTTAAAGCGCAAAGGTACACGCCTTGGCGGTAACACAGGTCCCTATTTTTTACGCGCTATCGGTAAAGACACCTTTCTACTGACTAGCGACGTGCAAGGCTATCTCAAGGCACACCAGCTAGTGGATTATGGCTTTAGCTCAAAAGCGGGACTTAAGCAGGTCCAAGCCGTCTTTAATCACTGGCAACAGGATTCAGGCCGCAGCTTGGCTGATATCAGTCGGATTCTAGCCTGTAGCGTCGGTGATAATCGGATTTAGTAGCCAATGTTATGGATCTTGATGTGATGCTTTTTTGATAATGTATTGGCATTACCTGTTAATTTTCAGCATCTAATGTCATCTGTTCTAAACTTAGGGCTAATGCGAATGTTGAAAAATATATATCGTTAACAATAATTAAACATATGTGGCTGATTTAGTGCGGGAATTCTTATTAACTTACAAATTAATCTCGTATATTTCCTTGTTGACAAGCCTGCATTGTGAGATAAAGGCACGTTAAATAATCAGACAAAAATTTATGCTTTCAAAGGTTTAATTGGCGGCATTTAATGCTGAAAATAATTCAATTACCGGTTAGATGGCTTTTATAGGAGTTCTCATGCGGCAAATAGTGAAAATTGCCTCTGTGTTAAGTGTGGCGTTATGGATAACTGGATGTGGGCAAAAATCTGATCAAATGGGGCCTCAAGAAAGAGGACCTATGGAGGTGGGTGCAATTACTATAGCGGCTCAATCTCAATCTATTTTGGTTGAACTACCTGGACGAAGTAAGGCGTATTTAGAAGCAGAGGTTCGCCCTCAAGTCAGTGGTATTATTATGAACCGCGGCTTTGTTGAAGGAAAAGATGTAAAGAAAGGTCAATCTCTGTATCAGATTGACTCGGCAACCTATAAAGCGGCACTCGTTAGTGCACAAGCAGATCTTAAAAGTGCAGAAGCAAGCTTAGTGTCAGCTAAAGCCAAGGCTTTGCGTTTTAAGAAGCTGGTAAAGTTAAACTCCATCAGTGAGCAGGATTATGATGAAGCTGATGCGGCATACAAAGAAGCGTTAGCGCGTGTCACCGTTGCCGAAGCTGCTATCAATACCGCGAATATTAACCTTGAGTACACCGAAGTGCGTGCCCCTATTTCTGGGCGTGTAGGTAAATCTTCAGTGACTGCTGGTGCGTTAGTGACGGCAAATCAAACTCAAACGTTAGCGACCATTCAACAGCTTGATCCAATTAACATTGAGATAGCTCAGTCGAGTGCGCAGTTGTTGCGTTTAAGAGCTAAGTTAAAAGATGGCCAACTTAAGGCGTCTGATAATGCGGGAGTGCAGTTGGTGCTAGAAGACGGCACTACCTATAACCATGATGGCTTACTGCAGTTCGCGGAAGTTAGTGTGAATGAAAATACAGGTTCAGTCGTTCTACGTGCCGAGTTCCCTAATCCGGACGGCGTGTTAATGCCGGGTATGTATGTTCGCGCTATCTTGAATACCGGTACCGATCCACAGGCTATTCTTGTCCCTCAGCGTGCGATTACTCGTAACACTAAAGGCCAAGCGGTCGCGATGGTGATTATTGACGGCAAAGTTGCGTCGCGCATTGTGACGACAGCTGAAGTGATTAATAACCAGTGGCGTATTACGGATGGTTTGAATGTTGGTGATCAACTCATTGTTGAAGGCCTACAAAAAATTCGCCCTGGAGCACCTGTTAAAGCGGGTCCTTTAGTCGCGGATAAGAAACCTCAAGCACAACAACAGAAATAGGGTAGAGCTATGGCACGTTTCTTTATTGATCGCCCTATTTTTGCTTGGGTAATCGCCATTATTGTGATGCTGGCCGGGGTGTTATCTATCTTCGGCTTACCCGTGTCTCAATATCCTAATATTGCACCGCCATCGGTAGTGATTAGCGCTGTTTATCCTGGTGCGTCAGCTAAGACGATGGAAGATTCAGTTACCCAGGTAATTGAGCAGCGCATGACGGGTCTTGATAACCTGCGCTATATATCTTCAACCAGTGATAGCTTTGGTAATGCGCAAATTACCTTAACCTTTAATGCCGAAGCCGATCCTGATATTGCTCAGGTGCAGGTGCAAAACAAGCTTCAGCTTGCGATGCCATTGTTACCGCAAGAGGTACAAGCTCAAGGTGTTAATGTCGCGAAGTCGAGTGCTGGCTTCTTGATGGTGGTGGGTTTTGTATCTCAAGATGGCTCTTTAGATAAAAATGACATTTCTGACTATGTAGCCTCAAATGTGCAAGATCCTATGAGTCGTGTCCCTGGTGTGGGTACGATTCAGCTGTTTGGCGCGCAATATGCGATGCGTATCTGGTTAGATCCGCTTAAGTTGACCCAATATAACTTGACCAGCATGGACATTATCTCCTCTATAAAAGAGCAGAATGCACAGGTTTCGGCAGGTCAGTTGGGTGGTTCCCCATCGGTAGCAGGACAAGAGCTTAACGCGACTGTTTCGGCACAAAGCCGTTTACAAACTGCCGATCAGTTTAAGAAAATCATTATTAAAGCTGACTCTTCCGGTGCAAAGGTCTATCTCGAAGATGTTGCGCGAGTTGAGTTGGGCGCAGAAAGCTATGCGGTAGAATCTTTCTACAACGGCAAACCTGCAGCAGGTCTTGGTATTCAGTTAGCGACTGGCGCAAACGCGTTAGCAACGGCTGAAGGTGTTCGTAAAAAAATTGCTGAGTTACAGCCATTTTTTCCCGAAGGTATGGAGATAGTATATCCCTACGACACCACACCGTTCGTTGAAAAATCGATTGAAGGTGTAGTGCATACACTGCTTGAAGCTATCGTACTGGTATTCTTAATCATGTACCTGTTCTTGCAGAACTTCCGTGCAACGCTAATTCCAACGATTGCTGTACCTGTTGTATTGCTCGGTACATTCGCTATTTTGTCGTTCGCAGGCTTTTCCATCAACACCTTGACCATGTTTGCCATGGTATTGGCGATTGGTTTGCTGGTGGATGATGCGATTGTGGTGGTAGAAAACGTCGAACGTGTGATGCAGGAGGAGGGGTTAAGCCCCATCGAAGCGACTAAGAAGTCGATGGATCAGATCACTGGCGCACTAGTGGGTATTGGTTTGACGTTGTCAGCGGTATTCGTGCCTATGGCATTTATGTCGGGTTCAACTGGTGTTATTTACAGGCAGTTCTCGATAACTATCGTTTCAGCAATGGCATTATCTGTGATGGTGGCGATTATTTTAACGCCAGCACTTTGTGCCACCATGCTTAAACCTATTGCTAAAGGTGAGAGCCATACAAAAACAGGCTTCTTTGGTTGGTTTAACCGCAAGTTTGATGCGATGACTTCGCGTTATGAAGCGAGTGTTGCGGCGATGATCAAGCGTGCTGGTCGTACTATGATGGTATATCTTGCCATTACGGTCGCAGTGGGCTGGATATTTATGCGTATGCCAACAGCCTTCTTACCCGATGAAGATCAGGGGATCATGTTTACTCAGGCAATCTTGCCGGTGAACTCAACCCAACAGGCGACGCAAGACGTATTGGACGATGTGACAGACTTTTATTTGAATACTGAGGGCGATAACGTTAAATCAGTATTTAGTGTTTCCGGCTTTAGTTTTGCGGGTAACGGTCAAAACATGGGTATTGCGTTTGTTAGTCTAAAAGATTGGTCTGAGCGTCAAAACCCAGGTCAAGATGTGCAATCAGTTGCTGGACGTGCCATGGGAATGTTTATGCAGATGAAAGAGGCCTTTGTATTTGCGTTCGTGCCGCCCGCGGTTATCGAGCTAGGTACTGCCAATGGTTTCGATTTCTATCTGCAGGACAGAAATGGTCAAGGTCATGAAAAGCTTGTCGAAGCACGGAACATCTTATTAGGCATGGCATCGAAAAATCCAAACCTAGTGGGTGTACGCCCGAATGGCCAAGAGGATGCACCGCTTTATCAAGTGCATATCGATCATGCAAAACTGCGTGCATTGAGTGTCGACATTAGTGCGGTTAACAGCGTACTGGGTACAGCTTGGGGTGGTAACTACGTCAACGACTTTATTGACCGTGGCCGAGTGAAAAAAGTGTATGTTCAAGGTGAAGCGGATTACCGCATGCAGCCTGACGATATGGACTCTTGGTACGTGAAGAACACTCAAGGCGAAATGGTGCCATTCTCGGCATTTGCGACGGGTTCTTGGGAGTATGGCTCTCCTCGTCTAGAGCGCTTTAACGGTCTCCCCGCGATGAATATTCAAGGGGGTGTGGCAGAAGGCTTTAGTACCGGCGAGGCGATGAATATCATCGAAGAGATGGTCAAGAAACTACCGCCAGGATTTGGTGTTGAGTGGAATGGTTTATCTTATGAAGAGCGTCTTTCTGGTAATCAAGCCCCGATGCTCTATGCATTGTCGGTTGTGGTGGTCTTCCTCGTACTTGCGGCACTGTATGAAAGTTGGTCGGTTCCATTTGCAGTGATATTAGTGATCCCGCTGGGTATTATTGGCGCACTGATAGCGATGAATGGCCGTGGTTTACCTAACGATGTCTTTTTCCAAGTGGGTCTGTTAACCACGGTGGGGCTTGCAACCAAAAATGCCATCTTGATCGTAGAATTCGCCAAAGAGTTCTACGATAAGGGCGCAGGCTTAGTGGAAGCAACGCTGCATGCGGTTCGAGTGCGTTTACGTCCAATTTTGATGACGTCACTGGCATTCGGTCTTGGTGTTGTGCCACTTGCCATTAGTAGCGGTGTAGGTTCTGGTAGCCAAAACGCTATTGGTACTGCGGTACTGGGCGGCATGATGAGCTCAACCTTTATGGGGCTCTTCTTTATCCCAATCTTCTTCGTGGTTGTTGAACGTATCTTCAGCAAGCGAGAAAAGAAAGGGGCTAACGTTGAGGCTGCAAAAGTCGAGACACCCAAAACTGAATAACGTTAAGGTTATTAGGTGATATAAAAAAGCCCAGCAAATGCTGGGCTTTTTGTTGCGCTTTTATCGGTGTTGTTAGCCGCAAATCGACCATAGGAGCCTAGCGGTAAAGATGCGCTATCACGGGGAATCATCTTTTTATTGGATACGCGACCTAACTCATGGTGGCAGTGCGTTGTTAGCAGGAAAAGTGCTTCTTATACCAATTGCATTAAGTATCTGTTCATTCAGTGGGAATTCAAATCGCTGAAGGCAAGTCGGAAACATGAAGCTAATAGTTGTTCTCGGCTCTGGCATCCTCGGTAATTGCCCCATGCATGACTCTACCTCCTAAATCTGACCTGAACGTCAGTGGTTATGATCACCAGCAACCTCTAAATGTGGGATTCAGAGCGGCGACAAGTTATGGTGCTAATCTCAATAAAAAGCCCTCATCAATTGAAGTGACAAGGGCGATTGTTTTGAGTTCTATTTCCAAGCCGTTTGAGTATATTCCTGTACTTTAAGGCGTGTAATAAGTCTCTGCACCAGGTCCTACTGGTAGGCCAAAGACAAACACCCAAATGAAGAAAAAACAGGTCCAACCAACGAAGAACACCATCGAGTAAGGCAACATGGTTGCGACCAGTGTTCCTATGCCGAGGTTCTTTTTATATTGCGACGCCACCGCCAGAATCAAGCCGAAGTAACTCATCATAGGCGTGATGAGGTTTGTCACTGAGTCGCCAATTCTATACGCCGCCTGAATGGTTTCTGGTGCATAACCTACCAGCATCAACATGGGGACGAAAATAGGCGCAGTAACCGCCCATTGCGCTGATGCACTGCCGAGCATTAAGTTGATAAAACCGCACATCATAATAAACAGTAAAAACACTAATGGCCCGGTTAGGCCAATAGTGGTTAACGCATCGGCGCCTGATACGGCCAATACCGCGCCTAAGTTGGTCCATTTGAAGAAAGCGACAAATTGCGAGGCAAAAAACACCAATACAATGTACATACCCATACTGCTCATGCTGTGAGACATGGCATTAATCACATCAACATCACGCTTCATGCTGCCAACGACGCGGCCATAAACCAGCCCTGGAATGGCAAAACAGACAAAGATAAAGGCAACTATTCCTTTTAGGAACGGCGAGCCTGCAACAAGCCCGGTATCAGGGTTTCTTAATGGTGCGCCTTCAGGTACAACCGTTAGCGCTAATAACAGCGACATAGCGAGTACTGTAAGTCCGGCAACTTTGAGAGCTTTCTTCTCTAGTTTTGTCACGCCATCCATCTTTTGTTGACTGAGATCGGTGGCCGCTTCGCTAGGATCATATTTGCCGAGTTTTGGCTCCACAATTTTCTCGGTTACTAATGCCCCTAGAATGGTGATTAAAAAAGTAGAGACAAACATGAAGTACCAGTTTGCTTCAGGGCCCACTAGATAATCAGGGTCAATCATTTGCGCCGCAGTTTCGGTGATCCCAGAAAGTAACGGATCGACAGTACCGAGCAGTAGGTTGGCACTGTAACCTCCCGACACGCCGGCAAACGCAGCGGCTAAGCCCGCCAATGGGTGTCGTCCCAACGAATGGAAGATCATGGCAGCCATAGGGATCAGTACCACATAGCCAAGTTCGGCAGCGGTGTTAGACACAATCCCGGCAAATACAATGGTCAAGGTGACTAAACGTTTTGAAGCGCCCATCACCAATAAACGCATGGCAGCGGAAAGTAATCCGGAACGTTCAGCGATACCCACGCCTAATAGCGCAACCAATACCGTGCCTAATGGCGTAAAACCAGTGAAGTTGGTGACAAGGTTTGAAACTATCATCCGTAAGCCTTCAGCGTTCATTAGGCTTACCACATGGATGAGACCATCAGCACTACGTCCAGATGATCCCTCTGGGCGAGGGTCTATAACGGTGAGTTCAAAGTAGCCTGCAATACCACTGATAACGACGACGGCGGCACAAAAGAGTGCAAATAGTGTAATAGGGTGTGGCAGTAAATTACCGAGTCGTTCAACAACGTTGAGGAAGTTTACGAACCAACCGCTCTGCTGTGTTTCAGGGCTTGCGGGTGGATCATTGGGTAGAGGCAAGCTCTCACCTTTATCGGTGCTCATTTCATCATCCTTCAGTTGTGGGTATTTATTTGTTTTTATAATTATTAAATGTCATTTTTATGTTTACTTAATATCAGTTTCATAGCGTGAAAGCGGTAGGAATGTAAACTGACCTTGCATGATGGATAACAACAATTAATTGAACCTTAAAAGGGATTGGCGGCAGGTAACAAACTCACGGCTGGCTTTGGATTAAAGGGCTTTAAAGCGGAGGCTAAACGACAGGCAAAAAAAAGGACTCATAAATAATGAGTCCAAAAGGGATTGATTGGTTAACAATGCTCGTTGAATGAATGTCCGCTAGGGATGACACCAATATAGCGCGCTGTAGCTGTATCAACGCTGAACACCAACAGTAGATTAGATGAACAGTTATTCATGTTAACTAATGGCTTAGTCACCCGTGAAAGTATGCCGGGATTATCAAATTTCAGGCAAAAAAAAGACTCATAAATAATGAGTCCAAAAGGGATTGATTGGTTAACAATGTCCGCTAGGGATAACACCAATATAGCGCGCTATAGCTGTATCAACGCTGAACGCCAATAGCAGATTAGATGAACAGTTATTCATGTTAACTAATGGCTTAGTAACCCGTGAAAGCGTGCCGGGATTATCAAATTTCAGGCAAAAAAAAGGACTCATAAATAATGAGTCCAAAAGGGATTGATTGGTTAACAATGCTCGTTGAATGAATGTCCGCTAGGGATAACACCAATATAGCGCTATAGCTGTATCAACGCTGAACACCAACAGCAGATTAGATGAACAGTTATTCATGTTAACTAATGGCTTAGTCACCCGTGAGAGCGTGCCGGGATTATCAAATTTTAGGCAAAAAAAAGGATTCATAAATAATGAATCCAAAAGGGATTGGTTGGTTAACAATGCCCGCTAGGGATAACACCAATATAGCGCGCTATAGCTGTATCAACGCTGAACACCAATAGCAGATTAGATGAACAGTTATTCATGTTAACTAATGGCTTAGTCACCCGTGAAAGCGTGCCGGGATTATCAAATTTCAGGCAAAAAAAAGGACTCATAAATAATGAGTCCAAAAGGGATTGATTGGTTAACAATGTCCGCTAGGGATGACACCAATATAGCGTGCTATAGCTGTATCAACGCTGAACACCAACAGTAGATTAGATGAGCCGTTATTCATGTTAATAATGGTCTAGTCATCCGTAAAAGTGTGTTGGTATTGTCGGATTTTAGACACAAAAAAGGACTCATAAATAATGCGTCCAAAAGAGATTGATGGGTTTACGATGTCGGTTATGGCTGACACTAATATATCGATGTGTCGCAGCCTATAAGCTAAAAATAAGTAAGCTGTTTGTGGTTAACATATTGAGTTTGCGAGATTTGAAGTGAGTATTCTGCCTAATAGCATCAAATTCACTAGCAACAAGTCATAACTATAGCTTTAGCGGTAAATTATTAGCAATAATGGTAATAATAATTGTGAGGTTGTACAAAAAAACACTAGAGATAAAACACCTTTAGTGTTTGAAGCATAAGTTAATAAATTATATCGCTGATGATAAAGTAGTCGCTTAATTTAATTTGGTGAAGTTTAATCATTAATGGTGCTAAACCCTCAGATTACAACGTTCTAATGTGACTTTTCAGCGATAAAGGTAGCAACTTGGTGAGATGTGCGTTAAAAAACACCACGGAAAATGCTGGCAAGTCACTCTATTAGGCTGGATTTTGGTCGCTAAATGAGTAACAGTGTGGCTACTAAAGCCAAGAGTAGCGCCAAAAAATGATTATTTTTCCTGCGCATTGGCAAAGATGCCTATAAAAAAGGGCACCAAAACAATAAGGATATACAATGGAAGGTATTATGTTGGGCTTAGGGTTGGTGGTGATTATTGCTTACCTCTGGTATGTCAGTTTAATTAAAAAACGCAATGCAGGCCGAGAAGCCTTATCTGGCATCGATGTGCAGTTGAAGAAGCGCTCGAATTTAGTACCCAATATATTAAAGATTGCGCAGAAGTACATGGATCATGAAAAATCACTGTTAACTGAGATCACAGCGCTAAGAACCCAAGCAATAGAAAGGTACAGCGATACCGATCCTGATGCGGTTAAAGCGCACTTAGAGGTATCAGAGCTGCTTAATCAAAAAATGTCACAGCTTATGGTTAATGTCGAAAACTATCCTGAACTTCGCTCCGACAACACCATGTTGCAAGCGATGCAAACCTATAATGAAGTCGAAGCCCAGCTTTCAGCTGCACGTCGCTTTTATAATAGTGCGGTTTCAGAGCTCAATACTGCCGTAGAGATCTTTCCGGGTTCAATCATTGCATCCATGGCGAGTGTTAAAGTGATGCCCTTTTATGAAGCTGACGAGGTGTCCAAAGCACCAGTGGATGCGGCTGACTTTTTAAAGTAGCAAGGGTCTTTTAGCGGTGCTGGTGTCAGTGCCGTTACCTGACTAGAGCGTATTATCGGGCAGAAATTATATTAGTTAACATTATGATTATATGAATATCATCGGTTTTATTTTTGGTGCGCCGATCAAGGCATTGCGTGGCGGTGATAGACTCAAAGCACCCGCAAGCGAGCAAGATGCATTTAAAGCACATTATCAACAGTGTATTGAACCGCTAAGCAGTAAATTTGAAAATGCCAGAGTTTCAAGTCTTAAAGCATGTCGTGGCAGGCTCTATTTGAGTGGCGCTATTTATGTTGGCTTGGTTATTCTGGCTTTAATGTTCAAGCCCATGCTTGCTTCAGCCTCAACCCCTGAAATTTTCTATCTGCTTTTGGCGGGTCTTTTATTACCTTTTTTGTGGTGGACAAATCGACCGATTAAACATTATAAGCAAGATGTGAAACAACGGGTCTATCCGCAAATATTCAAGTACTTTGGTAGTGATTTTATCTTTAGTCGCGATCATCAAATGAGTCTCACAGGACTTAAAGCTTCAAAAATCTTGCCCCATTATGACGGAGCTAATTTCGATGATTATGTTCAAGGAACCTATAAAGGCGTTGAAATTGCGCTAAACGAACTGCATCTGACTAAGCAGGTGCAGCGTGATAAAAACACCGATACCGTCAGTGTTTTTAAGGGGCTGATGATCGAGCTCAGCAGTCATAAAGCATTTCAAGGTCATACTGTGGTGGTTAAAAACCGTGGTGGGCTGATGAACTTTTTATCAGGAAGCTTTAAAGGATTAGATAGGGTAAAGCTGGAAGATCCTATTTTTGAAAAACAGTTTGATGTGTTTTCTACCGATCAAATAGAAGCAAGGTACCTGCTTACCGTGACCTTTATGGAGCGCTTACAAGCGCTGTCATCTAGTTTTGATAACAAAATCCAATGTGCCTTTTATCAAAACCGGTTACTGATTATGTTAGAGAGCAAAGATAATCGATTTGAAATGGCATCAATATTTAAAGGGGCGACTTTTGAATATGAATTTAGCCAGATTAATAAAGAGATGAAGCAACTGTTTGCTATTGTCGACGTGCTTAAACTCGATAAATCGATAGGATTATGATTAAAGCCTTATTGCTCTGCCTTGCCGCTTTTAGTGTATGCAGTTGGGCACAAACCAGTAAGCCGCATTTTGTGGCTAAACCGTCAGATAAAAGTGTGTTGGGTAGTCAGAGAAATAGCAATAAGTTGAAGCAGGTAAAAAGCGATCCGAATCAGGTTTACCATTATCAGAATGCCGATGGGGTGGTGGTTTTTTCCGATAGACCGCCAGAGACAGGGCATTATCAAGTGCGTATTTATGACTGCTACGCCTGTAAACCCAGTTCAAATATTAACTGGCAGTCTATCCCGTTATTTACCCAACAATATAACGATGACATTCGGTTAGCCGCGAGAACCTACCAGTTAGAAGCCGCGTTAATCCGTGCCGTTATTCATGCTGAATCGTCATTTAGACCTGCTGCAATTTCAAAGACGGGTGCACAAGGATTAATGCAGCTAATGCCAGCCACAGCTAAAGAGCTCGGCGTGACAGATGCTTTTAAACCGAGTCAAAATATTCAGGCGGGTAGCCGTTATTTAGCACAGCTGTTAAAGCGATTTGATGGTGATATTACTTTAGCATGCGCCGCATATAATGCCGGCGCTTCAAGGGTTGAGCAATATCGAGGCGTGCCGCCATTTCCCGAAACAAAAGCCTATGTTGAACGGGTCAATATTCTGTTACAACGCTATCGTAAAAGCTAATTGTATTGAGGCTTAAGTTGTCACTGCATTGATAGTATTGAGATGATGATTACCCAGTAAACGACGTTTTTTTACATCAAAATATACTAGCGGTATTACCACGCTGCACAGGGCAATATTAGACAACGGCATGGCTAACCAGACACCGTCGACACCCATAAATTTAGGTAAAATAAATAAGAAGGGTAGCTGGACCAGCATATTGCTGCAGGCCACGATAAGTGCCTTTTTACCTTGATTAGTCGCCATAAAATACACCGACGCTAATGCAATAAACCCATCTAATGGCATCGCAAACAGATGCATACGTATTCCGTCGACTGCGGTTGTGACTAATGTCGGATCATCATTGGTAAATAGGCCAACCATTATTTCGGGAAAAAAGTTAAGCAGAAGGGTCCAGCTTATCCCCGCGATTAAAGTGACTTTAATCGACAGCATTAACATCTTATTGATATTTTCATGCTGCTCAGCGCCGTAATAGTAGCTCACGGGCGGCTGTAAGCCTTCAGCAACACCTTCGGCTACAAAATAGTACAACACCATTAAATAGCCAACAATAGCAAAGGCTCCGACGATTAAGGGCGAGCCATATTCCATAAAGAGTCGGTTATGCAGCGCAAATACAAAGCTAGTGTAGAGGTACATAAATAAACTTGAAGAGCCCAGTAAAAGTATCTGCCGACTAAAGCTCAAATTGAACAGGGTAAATTTGGCTGGCCACTTTATGTTGCTATAGGGCGATAAAAAATAGCCTAAACCAATCACACAAATAGTGACCTGAGCGGTGATAGTCGCAATGGCTGCCCCGCTTAAGCCCATTTCCCACACCGCGATAAACAGGTAGTCCAATACGATATTAATCACCGCACCCATCACCATTAATATAGTGGCCAAATGAGGGTTTTCATCATTGCGGATTAAGAAAGGCAGTGCCGCTGCCAGCACAGTAGCGAGGCCGCCCCAGGTAAAGACTGCAATATAATCTTGCCCCATCCGTAAAGTGGTTTCGACTCCGCCCTGAGCTTGTAATAAGTAGGTACTGCTCGCCAACAGAATGAGGGTGGACGCACCCGCTAACACCAGCATAATTATCATGCTGGTCGTTAATATTGTCGGCGCTGCCGTGGTGTCGCCTTTACCGCGTTGAATCGATAGCAAGCTGCCGCTACCCATCCCCACCATAATGCCAAAGCCCACCATAAAGTAGACCACGGGCCAAGCCATGTTAATCGCAGCCAGTCCTTCAAACCCGATGTAGTGACCGATAAAAATACCATCGACAATTTGATATAGGCCATTGACTAACATGGCCGCAATGGCGGGCAGGGTATAACGCCAAAAAGTTTGTTTGATGGTTTTATTTTGGTCTGATATTAGGGGGAGTGCTGACATAAAATTTACAGTGTTGAAGTACGTATGCGGGCAAGTTACTCTGTTATTAAGATTGAACCAAGTTGGTTTCTATCTGTTTTTGATATAGGAGTGGTTGTGAACTGGACTTTAGATGAACTAAACGCATTTGTGAATTCGGTCAAGTTAGGATCATTTTCGGCGGCGGGTCGGCGTATGGGCAAGGCACAATCACGAGTGAGCACCGCGGTAAGTAACCTTGAGGCTGATTTGGGTTTTGAACTGTTTGATCGTAGCGCTAAATTACCCATACTTACGCCATTAGGTGAAGAGATGTTTATCGAAGCGCAATCGGTATTAGCACAATGCCAACGCCTACACGCTCGGGCGATGACGGCGACATTAGGCGAAGAAGTTGCGCTTACGGTAGCGATTGACGAAGCCGTGCCGGTGAATGCGTTTGAAACCTTTTTCTTGCGGGTATCGACGCAATTCCCGCTGCTTAAACTGACGATTATTAATGGTTCCCAAGAAGACATTGCACTCTGGGTGGACCAAGGGCGCGCGGATATTGGCATTATGTTTCACACCGTATCGCTGCCCGACGCATTAGAATTTATGTCAATTGGTCAATTCAAACATAGTTTAGTCGTATCAGCACAGCACCCTTTAGCGCAAGTGCCCGTGCCGACGCTGGAGCAATTGATGCAATATCGGCAGTTAGCTATTTGCGATCGAACCGGGCAATCACAAAGCCAGCCATTATCGGCAAACCATTGGTATATCGACAGCTATTACTACATGGTGGCCTTAGCGCTGCAAGGTGTTGGTTGGGCGTTAGTACCTGAGCATGTGGCCAAAACGGAGTGGTATTCCAATGAACTACTAGAGCTATCGACAGAATATATTCCCGATCCGCTATTAGTTGAAATCGGGGTTGTTAATCGACGTGATAAAGAAATTGGACCTGTGATGCGTTGGTTCTTTGCAGAGCTTGATTCAGTGTTAGATGATGATTGATTTACAGGTGTTAATCCTCGATCTCTAATGGAAGATAGCTATCGCTATTATTAAATGAAGCGATGCCTTTCAGTTGACATACATACTAACAATTGAGGGTGGCTTAATTACCCGTAATGGCTGCCGTTTTGCTAAAGTGGTGCGCAAAATAACAACAAAAAGAATCATCAGATGAATACGTTCTTTGGTAAATGGTCTCTCAGCGCTAAGTGGCCTTTGGCTGCGCTTGCGTTATCGGTAGTGGCAGCAAGCAGTGTTGCCAGCGAAGCTAATGTTGCTCCCTCTGCAGAAGACATGCGCTTATACACTATCGCGACTGCGCCAAGCGCTAATCACTTACGTAGTGATGTTGAGAAATTGGTGAGTTTTGGTACCCGGCATACGCTGTCTGAAACAGCATCTGATACTCAAGGTATTGGCGCGGCAAGACGTTGGATAAAAGCGGAATTTGAGCAGATATCTACAGCTTGTGGTGGCTGCCTAGAGGTTATAACACTTGCCGATACTGTCACGGGTAAGCGCATTCCTAATCCTACCGAAGTGGTCAATGTCATTGCGATTCAGCGTGGTAGTACAGATCCTAAGCGTGTAGTGATGATGAGCGGTGATATTGACTCCCGAGTGACTGATGTGATGAATGCAACGTCACTCTCCCCGGGTGCTAACGACAATGCATCGGGTGTGGCTGGCGCGATAGAAGCGGCGCGAGTGTTATCTCAGTTCCAGTTTAACGGCACCATTGTTTACGCGGCGTTATCGGGCGAGGAGCAAGGTTTATACGGTGGCGCAACGCTAGCGCAATACGCTAAAGATAAAGGCTGGCAAGTTCAGGCTGTATTAAACAATGACATGATAGGTAACATTGAAGGCATTAACGGGGTAATCGATAACCACTCAGTGCGGGTCTTTTCTGAAGGGGTACGGATTGCAGAAACCACAGATGAAGCCAAACAGCGTTATTTTAGTGGCGGCGAAAATGATTCTGCATCACGTAACCTTGCCCGTAAAATTAAGACGTTAGCAGACCAATACATGACTAACTTAGATGTCATGCTGGTGTACCGTTTAGATCGCTTTGGTCGTGGCGGCCATCATCTGCCTTTTAACAAAGCGGGTTTACCGGCCGTGCGCATCATGGAAACTAACGAGAACTACAACCGCCAACATCAAGATATTCGCGTTGAAAATGGCATTGCTTATGGTGATGTAATTGAAGGTGTTGATTTCAATTTTAATGCAAAATTAACCGCGTTAAATGCCATTAGCTTAGCCTCAATGGCATGGGCACCCGCGCCGCCAGCTGGTGTCAGTATTGAAGGCCAAGTGTCAGCCAGTACCACGCTAAATTGGCATGCTGCTAAGCAAAAAGAGGTGGTGGGATACCGAGTGTACTGGCGGTTAACCACAGAGTCAGAATGGACGCATAGCCGTTATGTGGGCAAGGTCAATTCGTTCAAGCTGGAAAACATGGTGATAGATAACTACCTATTTGGTGTTGCGAGTGTGAGTGCTAACGGAAACGTCAGTCCGGTAGTCTTCCCTGGGGCTGCTGGGGCATTTTTTTAATCAAGGATGAATAAATTTTTATGAAAATAGTTTTAATATTATCAATAGCGCTACTTTCCATTAGCACAGTGGCTTGCTCATCCAATACGGTGTCTAATGCGGGTTGTGATTTTGTAAAAGGTGCAAGTACTAATGCGGCTGATCGAGAAGTTAGAGATTCGCGTCCAGGTCAAACATTCTCTAGCGATAATCACGATACAGAAATAGGTATCTTAAGTGCAATTATGGGCTTATTTACTCGTCAGATTAACGATGACGATGAGTGTTTATAGTTTTAATTGGTAGTATCAGGTTTATAGTGAGCTAGGGTTAAAACAAAAGCGCCCATGCAGGTTGATTCGCATGAGCGCTTTATGTCAGGTAATAACGTCAGACGTTATTCAGCAACTTCTAGTTTAACCACGGTTTTACCACCATTTTGGCCAATACGCCGCTCAAGATAATCGAGCATCTCTTTAGCAATGGTGTCTAATTGCCATGGTGGATTGATAATCCACAACCCAGCGGCCGTCATACCAAATTCATCACTGTCTGGCTTAATCGCTTGTTCAATACGCAGCTGGTTCTTAATACCGCTTTCGGCCAATACCTTAAGCATACGTTCGGTTTGCGCGCGATCAACGACCGGATACCAAAGCATAAATACGCCGCTAGAAAAGCGTTTGTGCGCCTTGATAATGGCTTTAGCAACATCTTGATAATCCGTTTTCATTTCGTAACTCGGGTCAATCAAAATAACCCCACGACGCTCAAGAGGTGGCACAGCACCAATCATACCTTTGAGGCCGTCTCCCTTGATGACGTTAACGTGTTTGTCACCGGCAAATTGTTCTTCCAGTGTTAGAAAGTCAGTACCGTGCAGTTCGTGCAAAACCATGCGATCTTTCTGACGCATGTTCATATCAACAAAGGCAGGCGAGCCTGGGTAAAACTCGAGATCTTTCTTACCTTGGTTAAAATGAGTCACATCGGTAATGTACTGTACTAAAGATTCAGGTAAATCACTTCGCTCCCACAGTCTCGCGACGCCTTCTAAATACTCGCCGGTCTTTTTTGAAAAGTCGTCCGTGAGTGCATAACCTCCAGCGCCAGCATGGCTATCAATGTAGGCCATTGGCTTATCTTTTTTATGCATTAATTTCAGCACTTGCACCAAGATTGCGTGCTTGAGGACATCGGCATAATTGCCAGCGTGATAGCCGTGACGGTAACTTAACATGAGGATTCCAGACTTAAATGGACAGTCATAAACTGTGTAATAGCGTCATTATAAGTTTTATGTGGCATCAGGTATAGGTATTCACTCTCGCTGGCTTTTGGCATAATGTGACTGAGCCTCTTAAACACTTGGAATTACTTTTGCAAATACCGATTTTTTTTAATCCGCAATACCCGTCTCTCGCTGATATTAGTGAACGCTGGGGACTGGTTTGGGATAAAGAAGCGCAGTTTGAGTTACGCTTTGAGCACAACACCTTAAGTCTGTATAAGCGTGATGAACCAAAATTGGACGGTATTAACGTTGATTTTGTTTCTGGTGCCGTTGCACACCGACGTAAGTTTGGTGGCGGTCGAGGTCAATCAATTGCAAAAGCGGTCGGCCTTAAGCAAGGCGTAATGCCAACCGTAGTGGACGGTACCGCTGGCCTAGGTCGCGATGCCTTTGTGCTTGCAGGTCTCGGGTGTAAAGTGATTATGGTTGAGCGTCACCCTGTGGTGGCCGCTTTATTGGAGGATGGTTTACGCCGAGCCTACGACGATGCTGAAATTGGAGAGTGGATGCGAGAGCGCATGAGCTTATTCCATGGCTCAAGCCTTAATGCGTTAGCCGATGCCGCTAAATCATCAGGCACCGAAATTGACGTGGTCTACCTTGATCCTATGTATCCACACCGTGAGAAATCGGCGTTAGTTAAAAAAGAGATGCGTGTCTTTCAAACCCTTGTAGGGGCAGATCTAGATGCTGATGGTTTACTTAAACCGGCTCAAGCCTTAGCCACCAAACGCGTGGTAGTTAAACGCCCTGACTATGCAGAAGATCTCGATGGGGTAAAACCGAGTATGGTTTTGGCGCAAAAGAAAAACAGATTCGATGTATATGTTAAAGCGGCGATGAAGTAGGTTTAAGTTATTGTTTCGACAATTAGTCGCTATGGTTGAACTCATACATTGGCATAACGTACCGACAGTCTGACAAATTAGACATGACTAGGAGTTTTAAAGCGGTTAATGCTCCTCATTTACCTAATGTTCTCAATTGCTGAGCAAAGATCATCATTAACACAACCTAGTGAATATACGGACAAAGAACGAGTCACTAATTCAAGTTTGTGTGAGTGTTGGCCTGAATCACCAGAGACTATTAGCGTTTACATGAACTCTTAACTTCCCTGGTTCACGAGGGTAAATAACGGTGAGAATTCCACGTGCAACATTATATTGAGGCCGCACAATAAGCTGTGCGGCCATTTCAGTTAGTTGACTTCTATATGCTTAACTTCATACCCGCTATCTTTTAACGCTTGCTTGCTGTACTGGTAATACATATTTCTGGCATTCTCTGACAGCTCTCTATTAATGATGCTGTCATATTTCCATTCGCCAACATCGTTCATCTGCTCAATAGGATTATCTATTACACGCAATCCTAGATTATTACACCAACTCTTATAACTTCTATGTATTACCTCACCATACTGAGTAACACTATTCATATCTGCGAAGCACATTAACGCACCAACTGCCTCTTGCTCTTTAGTTGGTTTCATCATTATCTTGGCATGAGCTGTCATTACACCGTCTTGATATTTCCAATCTCTACTAACAACTCCGCCTTTATCTTGATAGACAATTTCTTGAAGTGGAATAGCAGTTTCATTATTCAAAATGTATGTAACGGTATGCAATGGATTGCATGTGTTATGGCTAAATACGTATCGAGTATTTTCATTCAATGTTCCTAAGCCAAGATAAGACAAACTAATATCACTCTTATTGATATGGCACTCAGGCAATAAAGGCTCTTTTTGTGCTGTTTTTTGTGGCACTGGAAATTCACTAGGCGTTAAATTCCCACCAGGATTTTGAAGTGATAAAACCGGCACTTCAGCATTACCAAGTCTCTTTGGCTCCTGTATTGGTGTTAGCTGCGGTTCTAACGGCTTTGGTTGTGGCGATTCGATTAATGTAGGCACTTTATCATTGCCAAGCTTATTAGGTGCTTCTACTGGCACTACTTGCGGCGACACGATTGGCGCTAACTCTGGTATTAATTGTGGAGTTTCATCATTGCCAAGTTTATTAGGAGCGATAACAGGCACTAGTGACGGCGCTAATGGATCTTGTGGTTCCTGTGGTATTAAAGTAGGTATTTTATCATTCTCCAGCTTGCTAGGCATTTTAATAGGCACCACCTGCGGCGTCATAATTGGCGCTAATACTGGCGATAGTTGTGGTGCTTCATTGTTAATCGTCTTACTCGGAGCGATAACCGGTACTAATGACGGCATTAATGCTTCTTTTGGTGCCTGTGGTTCTAAAGTAGGTATTTTATCGTTACCAAGCTGACTAGGCGTTTTCATTGGTACTAGTTGCGGCGATACAATGGGCTCAAACTGCGGTACTTTATTATTTCCAAGCATATCAGGAACAATAACCGGCACTAATGACGGAGTTAGCATTGTGTTAAGAGTTAACTGCTTAAGCATTGGTATTCTCTGTGGGCTAATACTTGGCGTAAGTGATGGTAATTTATATGGTGCAACCATTTTATTATTAACCGGCGATTGGTGAAGCGTAGGAGTTAAGTTTTTTATCTGGTCTGGAGTAATAAAACCATTACTAACTAAACTAGGCACTTTGAAAGTAACAGGCTGCAGCAGCGGGGCTCTCTGATAAAGTGGTTTAGGCGCTATAACCGGTTGTAAGCTTGGTGCCTGATAACCTGCAGTCATTAACTGCGGAACTCTTTGAAATAGCTTAGGTGGCTCTTTTGCTAGCTCAGGAGTTTTAACTGCAGGCAATGTTGGTGCTACCTGCTCAGTTGGTTTGTCTTTGTTTGGGTGAATAAGGCTATTAACGTTGTGTTCTACTTCGCCACCACAAGCGGAAAGGCTTATCGTTATTGCAGCGAATAAAATCAATTTCTTCATTTACAATTCCTATATCTATAAAAATGTGTGTGAGCAAGCTTCAATTCTTCAATCAAAGTATCTTCCCACGCGGTTCTATACACTCATATTTCGCGATGTTCAAATAGTTTGTAAATACAAGAAATCACTAATTAACAGTATTTTATGTTGTTAATATGTAGTGTTTTGTGTTTTTTAACTACCTTTCCGCCCGCGAGTGGTACTTCCGGCTTACTCTGGTTTGTGACCACTCTGTGAATAGCAGGTCTAAGTTGTGAAGTGATTATTTTTGAACATCATTGGAGTGTGCTTATGACGACAGTTAGATTGTTGAATGCTTGAATGAGCTTATTTTATAGTGTGAGTATTGATGTGGCCTACTTTGATAGTTTACACAAACGTTTAACGGCTAAACGCGTTGTAGTTAAGCGCCCTGACTACGCTGAAGACCTCGACGGTGTAAAACCGAGTATGGTATTGGCGCAAAAGAAAAACAGATTCGATGTATATGTAAAAGCGGCAATGAAGTAGGTTTTATCGTTCTGCTCAAGGCAATTTTAGTCATCTTTAGTGGTGGCTAATATTTGATAAAAGATTATAAATTAAGATGTGGGTGGATGGTAAAAGAAACAATATATAGACCTCATAAATAAGCTGGCTCTTCTTGCCTATCCATATTTAGATCCAAATGTAGCATAGTTATGAAATTATTTTATTTACAAAAAAGGACTTAGTGATGCTACGTTTGTTGTATTAATTGACCGCTTCATATCGATCAAAGAACGCGATAAGTGAGAGGGATAGTAATCACAGGACAAACGCATGAGTGTTCATTATTTAGTCGAGCTACATAATCTAGGGAGGAAAGCTTTTTCTAGATGTTGAGGATTCATTAAACAACGCTTTTGTTTACCAATGATACTGAGCTTAGTCGCTTCTGTTCTAAGCATGTTGAGAGCCATATGCCTCAAGTAAGCTTGATTTACCGCTTTAGCTAAGCGGCCTTGATTGTTTTTTATAGCCAGTAGGTAATTACCATCTTTGTCGATGATCGTTTAGCAATCGTTGTTTGACTGCTTATTGCATCGATTGTCACTAGCGATCCGCGTAGTTCTAGTATTTTCAAAAAAGTTCTGTAATTGCCGTGATTTCATTATTTTTTTTGTCTAATTTTAATTGAGCAAGTACCAGCTTATTTGTTGAAGCATAAGCACTTATCATATGAATAGTGCTGTTTTGGTCATCACGATTATATGAATCGCGTAGCGTTTTTCCATCAATCGCAGTGACTTCCCCATTAGTTAGCTGCTGAACCGATTGCATCCATACTAGAAAATACTCGTTAAAACGATCAGGAGTAATAACAGGAATTGTTCTAGCAATTGTATCGTCAGTAGGGATCCCGCCGGTACAATTTTTTTGCGTTTTGAACCAATGGTGGTGACCAGTAATGTATTCTCCGATATCGAACCAATCATTCGAACCTGCAATAACAGCGCAAAGAGAATCGAACAGTATATCGAACAATGGATAGGTGATCTTTGCACTTTGGCGGTAGTCGTCAATCGCGCCAAAATGTTCTTTGAATGATTCGATATACATAATGAGACTCCTTAAAAAGGAGTATAAGCTCACAAGTAATTGATTCGGTCAATATTTTGCTGAAACTGCTTGAATAACGTTCACGATCTGACCCTGAGTATTATGGTGTTTATAGTGCATTTAAAATCCATTATAACGATAACACCTAAGGGGAACTTTGTTTTGGATTATAATTTATTACACGTTTTTAAATAAGTTTTTAAAATTAATTAACTTCAATATTCATGGGCTCTTTTTTGTTGGTGTTGATAAATTATAACGGAGATATTAAGTAGTTTTAATTATAAATTTGATATCATTGTGTGGGGTTATAATGAGTCACTCAATACATTGTGTAGTATGAATGTTGTATATATAAATAAATTCAATAGCTGTGATTGCAGCTATTGAATGATAAAGGCTTTTATAAAAAATGGGTTAATAATATTTTACTTTCCCCACATCATATTAAAGTCATAACGGAAGCCAAGTGTCACGCTTTGATCATCATTTTGTTGATCATAGTTTTTAGCTAAGTACTCTAAGTGAAGGCGGATATTGCTAACAGGGTTCCACTCAAGAGTAGTGTTATAACCGCTGTAGCTTTGGCTGAATAGATCACTCTTACCGTCATCGTAATCAAAGTAACCGAGCTTAACTTTATATTGATCAGCAATAGGATAAGCAAGTGCTGTATCTAATGTACTGCCGCTCTTATCAATAGAAGAGACATCAAAGTCGTAACTAACATCGGTATAGGCTGCAGCTAAGTAAAGACCATTTTTAAATCCATAAGCCACAGAGGCTGCCCAGGTTTCTTGCTCGCCATTAATTTCAGCACCGTTGACTGAATCACTGGTGTTTTGATCTAGATAAGTGACACCAACATGAAAGCTATCTTTATCAAAAGCGAGGCCTGAGTTATACAGGTAAGTATCATTGTTACCATTTAGCTGAGCAGAGGTCATCAAGGTAAATTGTTTGAGACTTAATTTGTAGGTAGCGAAGTTATCAACAAAAAATGGTCCGTTGCTATCGAAAGCAAAAGGGCTAGCTGCATTGTTAAAGATATCAACATATTCTTCAATTAAGGTGTATTGAGCCGGTCTTTGCTTACCAAAGGCAACTTGTCCATAAGGTGAAGCAATACCAAGATAGGCTAAACGAGCTTTACCTAAATCACCATTATTTGAGATATCAACACTCCACTCGCCTTGCGCAATTGCACTCCAACCATCAGAAAACTCTGTGCTAGCTTTAATGCCGACTCTAGAGAGTGCATCGCCTATATCCCAGTTATTATCTTGGTTGTCTTTGTAGACCAATGTGGGTCTAAAAGAACCGTATAAGCTGAATTTACTGTTTTCAAACTGCGAAGGACTCGCTGTTTCACCTTCTAACTGCTGAATTCGTTCATTTAATTTTTCCACTTTTTGTTCGAGTGTATCTGCAGCATGGGCGCTCATAGTTAACGCACACAGACTTAAAGGTAGTACTGTCATTATCTTCATCATTGTTATATCCCTTTTTATTTTGATTTTAGAATCCAGACACACCGCTACTCTAATTTTGTAGTTAAAAATTAGAGTAAGAATCTTTTATTGATGTTTATTAATTAATTCTAGTTTTCCACGCTTAATTTATTATTAATCTTTTATGTTGTTAACCTTTTTTATTACTAAATAAATATCATTAGTTCGGAGTGTAATATCCTACACACAATAAATACCTATCAATTAATCTAAATAAAGTGCGCTTAACTTCTTTTTCATTCGTAATGGGGTTTGTCCAGACATAACTTATTTCGCCCGAATCTTTTTGTTTCGCCATTTCTAGCATTTTATTGGTGGCGGCTTTGCCGACATCATCTAACGAAGTGTCGATTGATTGGTTGATTAAGCTGCGACTAACTCCGTGAGCCAGAAATAACTTTGTTTTAATATCAATAACAAAAATATAAAGATCACCTTTAATATATTCACCGTCTAAATTATTGAATTTATGCAGCGCTGCTTTTACATTTTTATGTATTTCAACTGTGGCTAAGCCTAATAGTTCTTTTGCTTGAAATGCAGTAGCTCTGACTGGATAATAGCCTACCGCAACAATGGTATTTCCAACACGTTGAAATAAAGTTCTTTTTGGTGAAGCTGAACGATCTGTCGGGTTCTTCCAGTGATACTCAACAGCTCCGTTCCCATCTTTTATGGCTTTTTGGATCATTTCTCGGAAAAAATATTTACCATACATATCAAAGGTATCTAATACTGTATCACCGACTAATACAGAAGATGAACCGCCACTGGCTAAGAATTCACCGTCAATATTGAGTGCGAAAACATACAAGTTACCGTCAAAAAATTCAGGCTTTTGGTTGAAATCACTTGCGGCTTCACTACCATTTTCTTTTATATAGTCAACGGCTGTTGCTAAAAGTACTTTGGCTCTAACTTCTTCTTTTGTTTCGATGTGAGTAACACTCAGATCTTCATCAGCTGCTGTCATGCCTGCTGATACAGAGGTGCTGATCACTAAACTTGCGGCTAATAAGCTACTTTTTAATTTAGTATTCATAGAATATTCCTAAGTATGTCAATTTAATAAAATGTGTGTTGTTACCGAGTTGATTCATTAATATCCCACCAGAGAGGGAAGCCAAAGTGTTAACTGTGGGAAGAATGCGATAATAATAACGCCAATCACAGAAGCTAAGACGAAGGGGTGAATACGTGCGGTGATCTGTTCAACGCTCGAACCGCCAATACCGGATGCGACAAAGATATTCTCCCCTAGAGGAGGCGTCGCAAACCCAATTGAAAGTACGCATACCACAACGATACCAACATGGGTTGGATCCGCGCCTAACATATACATAATAGGCAGCATGACCGGGACAATAATCATGATGGCTGCCAATGTCTCCATAAACATACCGACAAAGAGTAGGAAGACAATCATCAGAATCCAGATCAAGTACATGTTATCGGTCATGTGCAGTAAATTTTCAGCAATGATGGCTGGAATTCTTTGCTCGACCAATAAGCGACCAAATACTGTGGCGGCAAATAAAATTAGAAGTACTCGCCCTGTGATCCAAGTGGTCGTAGATAACGACTTAAATACGTTTTTGATTTTCATCTCTTTGTGGATAAAGAAACCCACAAAAAGTGAATACATGACCGCGACGATGGCTGATTCTGTTGGCGTAAAGAAGCCAGAGTATATGCCACCGAGTATTAATACTGGTGCAAGCAGTGACCAAATCCCGCGGCGGAAAACCGTTCCTATCTCAGAGAACGACCATGTATCGGTTAATCCTTTATAGCCTTCGCGTTTTGAGATGACATAATTCATTACGATCAAGCTACCAGCGATAATAAAGCCAGGAATAACACCTGCAATAAAGAGCTTAGGAATCGAAATACTGGCAAATTGACCATGTAAAGCGATGGCTTCAGCGGGTGGCTTGAGTCCCATTGATGAGATGCCAAAAATGACTAAGGGAATTGAAGGGGGAATAATAATACCCAGTCCACCAGAGGCGGCAGTTACGGCTGATGCATAGCTTCTATCGTACTTACGCTTGACCATGGCGGGAATCATTAACATACCTACTGCTGCCGTAGTTGCTGGACCAGAACCTGATATTGAGCCGAAAAATACGCAAGCGATAATTGTCGCGGCACCTAAGCCACCGGTAATTGGGCCAGCTAAGTGTTCGGCTATATCGACTAATCGCCGCGAAATACCTGCTGCCTCCATAAGGGCACCCGCAAGGACAAAGGCGGGGAGGGCCATTAAAGGGAAGTTACCCACAGAGGTAAATGCGATTTGAACCATTGCTATAGGATTTTTATCAAGTATTAGGTAAGCAGCCATTGCTGCGCCAGCTAAAGAGACCGTAATTGGAGCACCTAGGATAAGCATCACTAAGAAACCGCCAAACAAAATCAGCGTGAGATATTGTTCCATGCTATATCTCTCCTTGATTAGCTTGACTGATTTTTTTCAGTTCTTCTGCTTCAGGATCAAGAGCTTCAATCCCTTTAAATAATCGTAAATACATATTCCACAGTATTCTTACCGACATCAATGTGAATGCAATGGGTAAAATAAGGTAAAAGTACTTCATTGGAATTCCTGTCGTTTGCGACTTCCAAAATAGGTTCATTTTATTAAAGACAAAGTCATAACTTAAATAAACAAAAAAGAGGTTGAATCCAATCCACAATAGATCGGCAATTGTCTCACTGATGGTTTTAACGATTGGTGGAAACCATTTAAACTGAAATGTAACTCGGTTATGCGCAGACATCTTAGCGGCGACTACGGCCCCCAGATAAGCAAACCAAACAAACATGTAAGTTGATACTTCATCCCCCCAAGGGATGGAGTACTGAAAAAATTGGCGTAATACAATTTGTGCAAATAACAACATAACAAAGGTGGCTAACAATAAAGCACACAAATACTCTTCAATATTATTAATGTGTTTTATAAAAAAATGCTTAGCAGACATATTCTTGTCCTCAATAAACAACTAAGAATAAAGCGAACAAACTCATTGTTAATATTCGCACTCGCCATTTTTATGACTATTTTTAAAGGGAATTAATCGATGAGATTAATTAGCGGCGCGACCGAGTGTTGCTAAGGCTCCATCAAGTTTATCCTTGCCACCTATGCTGTCATAAAATTTAGGCCAGACAGTCTTAGTTGCTAGATCTATCCACTCTTTTTCACCATTACTTGGATCAGAGATAACCATGCCTTTGGCGACTAAAGATTTCTTAATTTTATCTTCAGACTCTAATAAGAAAGAGTAGCTATGTTCAGTGGCTTCTTTACCTGCTTCTAAAATGATGGCTTGCATTGCAGGCTTTTGAGATTGGAATACAGATTCACTGATGATAAGTGGCTCAATTGAAAAGATATAACGAAGGTTGGTGACGTACTTTTGGACTTCATTAAATTTCATCGCATCGATAGTGATATAAGGATTATCTTGTCCATCAACCACGCCTAACTGCAGGCCTGTGAAGGTTTCTGACCAAGCCATAGGTGTTGGGTTAACGCCCCAGGCTTGGTAGGTCGACATCATAATCTCATTACGTGGCACACGAATGACTAACCCTTTAAGGTCGGCGAGTGATTTTACCGGACGTTTTGAGTTAGTGAGTACGCGAAAACCAGAATATGCCCAACCAATAATGCGTACACCTGCATCGTCAATCGTATTTTGAACGAGCTCTTGACCGATTTTACCTTGGGTTAATGTTTTTGCATCTTCAGGGCTTAAGATAACGTAGGGCATAGTCAGTAAGCCTACGCTAGGTGAAAATGGCGTGACGTTGTTAATCGCCAATACTGAGAAGTCTAATATACCCATAGAAGCATTGTTAACAGTATCTTGCTCATTGCCTAATTGGCCATTAGGAAATAGATCAACAGTGGCTTTGCCACCTGTTTTTTCGTTGAGTAATTCCTGAAATGTTTTTCCTAATTCCCACTGAGTTCCTCCGGCAGCGTCCCCTAATGCCATTTTGAACGTTTCAGCAGAAGCGATGGGTGACATTGCGAGTAAGCTAACACTGGTGATAATGGGTACAATTACGGCTTTAACAAATTTCATAGTTCTATCCTGTTTTATAATTATTAGATTCGAATTGAAAATATTATTTTGCATCAACTTAAAAGACTTCATCTTTAAGGTGATACCAGTTGTACAAAAACTTCTGACCCATTCTTCTAAAAGGAGCAAATGCTTCAGATTCAATAGCCTCGCGAACATTCGGAAAGGGCAACTGAGATTGAAATATCGGGAGATCTATCTGAGTTTCTTCTCCGGCAATCCACTGCGCGAGTCGTTTACCTGCTTGGGCTGAATACATCACGCCATTACCGCCGTAGCCCATGGCGTAATAGATGGTTTCTTTCGGATCTGGTCGGTAAATACGTGGCATCATGTCATGGCTGACATCGACCCATCCCCACCAGGAGTAATCTATTTGTATTCCCTTAAGTGCTGGGAATTTCTTTGCTAAATCATTTTCCAGAAATTGTTGGTATTTTTGCTTGGGAGCATTTTTACCAGTAATGGCACTGCGGCTGCCTATTTGAAGGCGGTTGTCAGGTAGAAGGCGGTAATAATGTCTTAATATTCGGGTATCGGTGATAACTTGATGAGTTTTAAAATTACACGCTGCGAGTTCTGCGTTGGTTAATGGTCGCGTGACAATTGAATTAGAAAGAATAGGCAGTAAACGATTTTTAGTACTGGCATGCAAACCTTGAGAAGTATAACCGCCAGTTGCCATTCCTACAGCGCCCGCTTTGACGACACCACCTGGCGTACGTAAGCAATGTTCTCCATTACGTGTTTCCCAGCCGATAACTGGGCTACCAGGATGAACTTTAACCCCGAGTGCACGCGCTTTTTTCAAATAACCAAAGGCGAGTTTGCCTGCATGAATGCCAATACCTTCGGGCTCGTGCATAGCACCTGCCGCTTCGGAGTCATTAACATACTCATTTTTGACGGTGGCAGCATCTAAGATCTGCGCATCATAATTAAATGTTTTACGCAGTATTGAAGCTTCTTTTTCCAGAGTGGGCATAACCTTGTCGCGGTGGGCTATATAAAGGTGTCCACCTGCTTGAGGCTCACAATCAATATCTTTAATCAGATCCTTAAATGTTTGCATACCATCCAGACATTCTTGGTGCATACGCAGTGCAGTATCGACTCCCCAGCGTTCAATCCATTGTGAGCGCTTTAAGCGTCCTGATGCACATTGAGCTTGTCCGCCATTACGGGTACTACAGCCCCAACTTGTTCTATTTGCCTCTAATACCGTGGCTTTAATACCGTAATGCTCAGCAAGATAAATCGCAGCACATAGTCCCGTATAACCAGAGCCAACAATCACAACATCGGCTGTGATATCACTCACGATTGGGCCATCATCTTCAGGGGCTTCACCCGCAGTACCAATCCAGTAGGTTGGGGCATAATCTTGCCCGTGACCTGGGTTAGGCTGTACTAATGGATCATATTGTGGATTATACGGTTCCCGTGCATTCATCCCTGCTTTTAGATCTAAGCCAGCGGTTTCGAGGTGTATGCTCATAGTCATCCTTAATGCGTTTTGCAGAAATCAGACCGCAATTAAGCGGACGCTGCCAGTGAGGGACGATCTTTACGGAAGGCATTTTTTACCAAAATTTTGCCATCACGTAGGGTAAATACATCAACCATGCGTGCTTCGACGCGAGTACCGTCAGCTTTAGTACCGCAGAATGTAGATTCAGTTACCGCTTTATCACCAATGATAAAGTGCTCTGCATCTAACCATTGCGCGTCAGGAAAGTTTGTCCACGCGAGTTGGAAGGCGGCTTTAACGTCATCAGCACCACTAAAGCTACTGCCTAAAACTGTTGAGCCCGCGGTAGCATGGAACTCACAATCCTGAGTCATACAGCTCATAAGTGTGTCAATATCATGGTCATTCCATGCTTGAGAAAAGGCCTCTAAAAAACTAATGCTGACTTGATTATTCATTGTGTTGCTTCCTAATTATTTATTTAACTGTTTTCATACGTCATGAATTTGTAATCTTTATTGCATAAAATGAAATGTTTTGTATCGCATTTTGTAATTTATATCAATATGCGTTCCTTTTACTTAAGGCGTTACGCCGCAGTATTCGGTTGATATTTGTCATACTTTTTTACTACATTCAGTTTTTATTTTTACTAACTAGAAATAATCTGGCTTAAATAGACGATAATGAGCATGTAAAGCGCGATAAATATCGTGTTACTCATTAGTAGGACAATGGGCTTCCAACCTAATCCGACCAGTTTTTCAAATGACGTTTTTACGCCAAGAGCTGCAATCGATATAACTAAGCACCAACTGGAAATAGTTGAAAACAGCGTGCTAACTTCTTTTGAAATAAAACCAAATTGGTTGAATGCAATTAGCGCGATGAATACCACTAGAAATAGTGGAACTAATGGCTGACGCTTGCCCTCTTTTCCATCATATTTTTCTCGCTCAGATCTCAGCACAACAACCAATATCATGATGACAGGCATTAACATGGCGACTCTGAACATTTTGGCTAAGGTGGCGGCATCACCGACTTCTGGCGACAGCATATATCCGGCGCCAACAACCTGAGCCACGTCATGTATTGAGCCTCCTAAAAATAAACCTGCTTCACTCGTGGTTAAACTGAGCGAACTGACAATAAGTGGGTAGGTGATCATGGCGACGGTTGAAAAGGTCGCAATACCGATAGCCGTCAATAACGTGTATCGTTCATTTTCTTCGTTTTGCGGCAAGGTCGATGAAATAGCCATTGCCGCTGAGATACCACAAATACCAGTGGCTCCTCCAGCGAGGAGACCTAGCATATAAGGTAGCTTTAATATTCGAGCTAAAAACAAGCTAAAACCGATGGTGAGTGCGACTCCAGCTGCAAGTGCAACCACACCAAAAGCGCCTAAATCACTAATGTCACTCACGGCAATACGCACACCGAGCAAGGCCACACCCACACGTACTAGCTTTTTAGCGCAGACTTCAATGCCTAAAATGCATCTTGGGTTATCGACCAGAAAATGGAATGAGATCCCCAGTAGCAATGCATACAAAAATTTAGGTCCGCCGTAGTGCTCAGAGATAAACGATGCTGCTGCAGCGATAACGCCACATAACATAAATCCCGGTAATATCTTTTGCACGTTGCCAAAAGTACTTAGCGGCGTTGTCAGTTGTTTTGTGCTCATGAATGAGTGACCTTTGTGAAAAAAAGGACCTGACTCAAAGGCGAGCCAGGCTTACTTCAGTAACCGTTAAACGTAATCTTTGTACTTTTCTAGATGACGTACAGGAGTCGAAAGGGCATCACGGCGGAAAGGATCACCTAGCTCTCGGGTACACATGATCTCGATGATGGTGGTCTTGCCTTCATTCATCTGCATATCAATGGCTTTCTTAAGGGCTGGGCCAACATCTTCTAAGCGATCAACCGTGATACCTTCGGCGCCCATAGCGCGTGCTATTTCGGCAAAACTTTGGTTGTCTAACTCACCTGCAACGAAGCGACGGTCATAAAAATCAACCTGATTTTTCTTCTCTGCACCCCATTGGCGGTTGTGGAAAACAACGGCTGTTACTGGAATTTCATGACGTACACATGTCATGGTTTCCATCAAGCTCATTCCCCAAGCACCATCACCAGCATAAGAGACTGCTGGACGTTCTGGTGCGGCAACTTTGGCACCGATAATTGTCGGGAAAGCATAACCACAGTTACCAAAACTCATGGCTGCAAAAAAGCTTCTTGGCTTTTCAAAGCGCAAATAACTGTTAGCAATTGAGTTGATATTACCGATGTCTGTAGACACCATGACATCTTCTGGCATTGCCTTTTCAAGCTCGCGTAGGACTTGACGTGGATGCAGGTATTCACCGCCAGAAAACGGTGTTTCTTCTGCATTTTCTTTGATCATATCGAGGCTGAATGCATCCGTTTCATGGGTCCATTCATCAAGTTCTTTTTCCCAAGCCGCTTTTTCGGCTGAGATTTTGTCTTTACGTTCGGCAACCGTCGCATCACAATTTAGCGTACGTCCAGCAAGACGTTTAGTCAGAGCTATAGCTGCTGCTTTTGCATCACCACAAATACCGACAGAGATTTTTTTAACCAGACCAAGCATCTTATTATCAGCGTCTATCTGGATAATTTTTGCGTCTTTTGGCCAGTAATCCATACCGTGTTGAGGAAGTGTACCGAATGGGCCTAAGCGTGAACCTAGCGCGATAACAACATCGGCTTGCGCCATTAATTTCATCGCAGCTTTTGAACCTTGGTAACCGAGTGGGCCACACCAAAGTTCGTGACTTGCTGGGAAAGAGTCGTTGTGCAGGTAGCTGTTAACGACTGGCGCGCCTAGGCGTTCTGCAAGTGCTTTACACTCTTCAATCGCATCGCCCATCACTACGCCGCCACCAGAGATAATCACTGGGAATTTAGCTTTAGCCAGTAAGTCAGCAGCTTCATTTAAGCTAGACTCACCGCCTGGACCACGGTCAAGACGTGAAGGCTTAGGAATTTCATAAACACTCTCACCATAAAAGTAATCACGGGGGATATTAAGTTGAGTCGGGCCCATTTCGCTTAATGCACGGTCAAAACAGCGACCGGTATATTCAGCCATACGGTTAGGGTGCGTAACGTGCCCTTGGTATTTAGTAAACTCTTGGAACATAGGGAGCTGATTACATTCTTGGAACCCGCCTAAACCCTGAGTCATCGTGCCCGTTTCAGGGGTGATAATGACTACCGGGCTATGAGCCCAATATGCAGCTGCAATAGCGGTAACACAGTTACTAATACCTGGGCCATTTTGACCGATAACAACACCATGAGTCCCGGTCACTCGAGAGAAACCATCGGCCATATGGCCAGCACCTTGCTCGTGAACCACAGGGATAAGGCGAATGCCTGCTGGAGAAAATATATCCATGGCATCCATAAATGCAGATCCCATGATACCGAATATATTTGTCACATCATTAGCGACCATCGTTTCAACGAAAGCCTCTGATGGTGTCATCTTAGTTGGACCTTCGACAACAGCGCGGTCATTTTTTGTGCTCATAATGAGTAATTCCTTGAATGAATGCTTAGGTAAGTATCGTTTATGGAATATATTGTTCCAATATCTGATCTCCCCTTACATTATTGACTACAAATCATCCTGTCAAACACTAATTGTAAAAAGTGGTACTTTTTGTTCTGATTTCTGTGTTCACGTGTTAGTTTTATGCAAACAAAAGGATGATTTGAACGGATTTGTAAGACTATTTGTTTTAATAAAATGGGCTATAGCCTTTTATTTACAAAAACTTAAGTGGATTTAATATGACTGATGAGCGCGTTAATGAACCCATTGCACTTTCAGCTAAGATTGAAGTGTGTGTCCGTGATGTATTTAACATTGATTCGGATTTAATCGTCACGGGTTATCGTGAACCTAATGCGTATGTTCCAGAAATCGATGCGGGGTATCACTTTAACAAAGAGGTGACACTTGCTATTTTGGCTGGCTTTGAACATAACCGTCGTGTGATGTTGCAAGGGATGCATGGCACCGGTAAATCTACCCATATAGAGCAAGTGGCAGCTCGATTAAATTGGCCCTGTGTACGGGTTAATTTAGACGGAAATATCAGTCGCTTAGATTTAGTGGGTAAGGACACCATTGTGATTAAAGACGGTAAACAGGTGACTGAATTTCAAGAGGGTATTTTACCTTGGTCTATTCAGCGTCCTATCGCACTTATTTTTGATGAATACGATGCCGGGCGTCCTGATGTGATGTTTGTGATCCAACGTATTTTGGAGCGAGATGGGAAACTCACCTTACTTGATAAGAATAGAGTTATCTCACCCCATGCTGATTTTCGACTCTTTGCCACAGCCAATACGATCGGCCAAGGAGATTACTCAGGCCTCTATCGTGGTGTTCAGGTATTGAACCATGCACAAATAGATCGCTGGAATATATTGGCGGCACTCAACTATTTACCTCAAGCAGAGGAGGTCAGTATGGTGTTAGATCAAGTCACTAATTTTAAAAAGGAATATAAAAATTTGGTCGACTCTATGGTGTCATTGGCAAACTTGACAAGGCAAGGCTTTATGGCGGGAGAAATCTCGACCTTAATGTCACCTCGCACTGTGATTACTTGGGCCGAGAACACCCAAATATTTGATGATATCAACTTGGCTTTTAAGCTGTCATTTTTGAATAAATGTGAAGCACAAGAGAAAGAATTAGTGGCTGAATATTTTCAGCGCTGCTTCGGACAAGAATTTATCTTAACGGAGTAACAATATGATGTTGGTCGATGATGACACGGTACAAAATCTGCAAAAAAAAGATAGCAGTGCAGACAGGTTAGCAACTTCTTTACTTAACACTTTTAATAGCCCGTTTTCTGCCCATACTGGTCTGTCACAGCACTGCGTATATCGTAATGTAAAACTGTATCTGGATACCTGCGTGATGCCATTTTACGCGCCGCATTTACAGCATTATTGGCAAGAATTCCCACTTAATGAACCTGATATTAAAGGACGAATAGATGCTTTGTCTTTACGACTTATTTATTCAGACACAGTACTTCACCAAAGCCTAAAACCTGAGACTCAAATCGCGGGATTAGTGTTTGAAATGTTGGAACAAGCGAGAGTCGAGAGCCTATTACCCCCGCAATGGCCGGGAATGGCGCTTAATATTGATCAGTTGTTTAGGCATTGGTCGCGTACATTTCATGACTCAGGTTTAACCGATACCACCGTTGGGATCTTGCTTTATACCTTAGCTCAAATGTGCCGAGCAAGATTGATGGCACAAGCCGTGTCAGCTGAAACCGAAAGTTTAATCGAGCATACTCGAGCGGCGTTATCGGGCGCCATTGGTACGCCGTTATCCGGTTTACGTCGATGCCAGCAGGATCAACAAAAGTATGCGGATTACGCGCTGGAAATTGCCCATATTATTGAAACTATGATTGAAACAGAGCAACGTATTTTAGCGGCTAATGAAGGCGCTACAAATACTGAAAAAGTGCTTAAAGGTTTTGCCATATTACTCGATGTGGTTAGCCATGAGGGGGAAGGGATTGCCACGGGTATAATTGATAACAATAAGGGCCGCTCAAAGGTAAAGTCGGTCTATCATGTGTTTACGACGCAATTTGATAAAGTGGTTTTTCCCGCCAAGTTAGTGCGTGCTGAGCTGTTACGAGAATATCGAACCCATTTAGATAAACTGGTTTTACAACAAACGATTAATATCAACCGGCTCGCACGTCAAATCGTTCTGAAACTGAGCCAACTCGAACTCGATGGCTGGCAATCAGCCAAGGATGAAGGTTATATCGATGGCGGCCGACTGCCGTTAATTGTGTGTTCGCCGAGTGAGACAGCCCTTTTTTATCAAGCTCACCTAAAACCCATTATCCATAGTCAGGTGAGCTTTCTAGTCGACTGCTCAGGCTCGATGAAAACCCATGCAAATAAAGTAGCGACCCTACTGGATATTCTGGTGCGGGCATTGGATGTGGCCAAAGTTGAAACCGAAGTGTTGGGTTTTACCACGGGGGCGTGGAATGGTGGACCGGCGTTAAAGCAATGGCGTAGACAAGCTTGTCCGCCGCATCCTGGTCGCTTGAACTCGGTATCACATTTGGTCTTTAAGCAGGCTAAACAGAGTTGGAGAAGTGGCAGGCTTGGGCTAGCCTCGATGCTTAAACTCGATCTGTATAAAGAGGGTATTGATGGTGAAGCGGTAGAATGGGCCTCTCAGCGGCTACTAAATCAAGAAACACAGCGTAAGATATTAATTGTTATCTCAGATGGTAGCCCTATGGATACCGCGACACACCAGACAAATGATCCCCTTTATCTCGACAATCACCTTAAAGATGTGGTCTTTGCTCAACAACGTCTAGGAGTTGAAATCATCGGAGTCGGCGTAGGAATTGACTTAAGTTCCTATTATCCACGCAATCTGGCAATTGATCTTGGGCAAGAGCTGGATGTCTCTTTGTTTAATACGTTAGTAGACCTCATCACTTCAACAAAAAGGTGATGAGGTTAAAGTAGTTTTAATACCCCTGATATGAGCAGGTAACTGCCCAGTAGCATCAAAATAACGAAGACGATATAACGCATTGTCTTTGGCGTTAACGGGGGAGGATAACGCCGAGCTAGCAAGGTCGTCGCAGACACTAAAGGTAGCGCTAATGCCGATAGGATTAACATCTCTGAAGTGAGTAAACCTTGGTAGGCGAGATAGCCGCTACGTGTCGCTGAAGTGCAAGCAAAAAGCAGCAATAGCATATTACGTATGGTAACCATTGAGAAGGGCTGACGATAAAAATGAAATACAAGCGGTGGGCCCGCCATACCAAATAAACCGCCGGTAAAACCCGAGGTGAAACCACTAATAAAGAAAGTGACATCATGGCTACGAAGTTGATTTTCGCTATTTTTTGCGCTGAGTATTGAGCTGACTCCACTAATAATAATCATCACACCCAATAGGAGTTGTAAAATATTGGTCGCGAAATCGCTTAAGTAAGACAGCAAAATCACGCCAATGATCACCCCTGGAAATACCGGAATACCTGCGGCTATGACGGCACGCCAATCGAGTTGTTTAAGGCTCCCCGGTAGTGAAAAAGCACAGTTAACTAAGGTGATTAAGCTGACGACGGCGGCAATAAAACTCAGCTCAGCTAGCCCGAGTGCAGTGGCTGTACCGGTGACAATAATACCGAGACCAAAGCCCGTAGAGGTTTGAAAATAAGTGCCAATCACTATGATCAATAAGAGTAAAGCTAAGGTCGTTGTCATGGAGCTCTCCCTAGAACATCAGGCGGGTATTGGTGTAAGCAGACTGCTTTGCTCTCGGGCTGAATGATTCATCGTTTGAGCTTGAACTACCGTCACAGCGATGACTAAAAAGATATCACCAGCATTACAGCCCCGTGAGAGATCATTAGCGGGTTTGGTTAAGCCCTGAAGTAAAGGGCCAATAGCAGTGGCCTGAGCCATTCTTTCTGCCAATTTATAACCGATGTTCCCGGCCTCTAAATTAGGGAAAACAAGGACATTAGATTGGCCTTTCACCTTAGAATTAGGGCCTTTTTTCTCAGCAATATCCGCTACAATCGCTGCATCCAGTTGAACATCGGCATCAATGGCTAAGTGAGGCATTGCGGCCTTGATGATATTCGATGCGTTGACCACCTTATCGACGGCGGAGTGTTTCGCGCTACCATTGGTAGAGAAAGAGAGCATCGCCACCTTAGGTTCTTCACCCAGTAAAGCTTGGGCATTACGTGCGGCAGCCATGGCTATATCAGCGAGCTCTTCGGCATTGGGGTCGATAACGAGACCACAGTCAGAAAAGATGATGCCGCCTTTAAGTTGATGAAAGGGCTGGCACATAATCATCAAGAAAAAGCTAGAGACTAATTTTGCTTCAGGGCTAACCCCAATTACTTGTATGGCATTGCGGACCACATCAGCTGTGGTATTCACTGCGCCCGCAACAGAGCCATGGGCATAGCCGAGATCAACGAGAAGATTAGCAAAACAAAGTGGCTTTTTAATCGCTAGTGCTGCGGCTTCTAATGTCATTCCTTTATGTTTTCTTTTCTCAAAGAATACCTGGCTAAACTCGGTGACAAGAGGAGAGTGCTCAGGGTCGATAACAGTAATCCCATTAAGTGTATTAGTGGCATCGTTATCATTGATAAGCTTCAGAATGGTTTTGATTTTACCGACTAAGATAATGTGAGCAATTTTCTCTTTACTGGCGCGTAAGGCAGCTTGAACAATACGTTCATCGTCACTTTCGCATAGCACTATCGTGCGTGGTGATAAACGGGCTTGCTCGATTATTCGATCTATTACTTTCATATTCACTGTCTTCTTTTGGTTGGGAGTGAGTGAGCATCCTTCAGTTACATCGGGTGCTAGTTTTTTTATATATGATTAGAATAAATAGTCTATAATGATTAATGAGACAAAAGGTTCCGTTTATTGGTGTTTGTTCGTGATACTATGCGGTGTACACGGTTAACGTCAATGAATTATCAAAAAAAAATGGTTATAATCTATGGTTCTCATGGGTTAAAAATCAAAATGGAGGTATATGAAAGGCTCTCAAACTGACCAACCTCACGCTGTGCAAGTTAATGGTGACACACCGACTCTGCGTCTATTTTCATTATTGGAAGTGATAGCGCAAAGAGATGAGTTCTTTTCATTACAGGGATTAGTTGAAGAAACGGGCTTACCAAAGCCCACGTTACACAGAATGTTACAGCAGCTAGAAGCGGCAGGAATTATTCAGCGTGATGGTGATGAACGTCATTACAGTACGGGAGGTAGGCTTCGCCGATTGGCAGAGCAACTGCTACTGAATAATACAACCCATAGTGCAAGGCGAACGGTGTTACGCCAGCTTGTCGATGATGTGGGTGAGAGTGGTAATATTACCGCGTTGTCCGGCGGAGAAATTGTCTATCTTGATAGAATAGAAACGGCGGCACCACTGAGGTTTTATTTGAAATCAGGCTCTAGAGTCCCGGTTCATTGCTCTGCTAGTGGTAAGTTGTTTTTGTCGGAGATGAGTACATCTCAGCGAAAAAGATTATTGGCGCATGCAACGTTAACCCAATATACCGATAAAACCATTACAGATATTGAGGCATTAGAGGCTGAGCTCGATAATGTTAGGCATGCAGGTTATGCCATCGATAACGAAGAGTTTTTACCGGGGTTATTATGCGTAGCGGTATTAGTACCAACCCCCTCTGGACGCTCTAATTTATGCTTAGCAATTCAGGCACCGATTATGCGTTTAAAGCCAGAAAGTGCACTGCATTTTTTACCGGCATTACAGCGCGCAGCTAGAGCCTTAGCTGCTATTGAAGCTGAAAGTTGGCCTGCATAATATCCGAATAACTTTTAAATTTAGGATTTAGAAGTAACTTGGATATCCCTGTTAAAAACGTAAATTGATGTTTAGTGCGTGCAATGGTGAGAACGTTATCGACTCGGGTTTTAATGCGGTATTTTGTAAGCATTAATGAATAATATCAATTGCACTCAGTATTTGCCCCATTCTGAGTCGCTCACGTCGTGCGGTCGACGTTTAAAGCAAATGGCAAAGCC
>NZ_PJBM01000132.1:0-46139 GCF_002836075.1 Shewanella sp. GutDb-MelDb
TGCGCTATAGGCGATAGATAGCCCTATCACACCTAAACTGACGATGATAAACATCGCCAGCTTGATGCGAGTGACTTCACCTAATACCTCCTCTAAAACACGTTGCTGTTTGTCAGTGTTAAATCCCAGCACCCATACGCTCCAAAAGTAATCAACACTGGCAAATTGCATTCGCAGCTGGTTAAACATTTCGCTGGTGCGGTAGCTCATGTAACCGAAAGGACTGTCGGCTAAATAGCTCTCCTGTGGATCGAAAAACGCGTCAAAGCCAGCTTCAATTCTTTCGGGAGCGATCATGGCGGTGGGATCAAAGCGAACCCAGCCGCGAGCGGGTAGCCATACCTCAACCCATGCATGGGCCATATATTGATAAATACTGTAATAACCTGCAGCCGAGTTATATTCGCCGCCTTGATAGCCGCTGACCAATCTGGCAGGAATACCGGATGCTCTAGCCATAAAGGCGAAAGCACTGGCGTAATGCACACAAAAACCGGCTTTGTTATCCAGTAAAAAATTATCGATTTGCTGTTTGCCTACCGCAGGAGGCCGCAGGGTGTAGTAATAAGGCTGCTGGGTAAAGTAACGCATCATGGCATCAAGCCGATCGGTTTCTTTGGGATATTGAGCTGCAAACTGCATGGCTAAACGTGTGGTGCGCGGATTACTGTTGTTAGGCAAGCTTAAATTGACTGCTCTCAAAGCTGGAGAAAGGCTCGGTTCTAACGGTTGGTTTGGGTAAGAGGTGACATTATAGAGCCTTTGTTGATCAATCGGCTTGGAGGCGTACAAACGAAAATCAGCCAACATATTGATGCCGTGATCTTGGCTGGTGGCCCGATCTAAACCAAACAGCCAATGTTGTGAACTTGGTTGAGCTATGACTGAATAGGAGAGTGCTTTGGCGGAGTTAAATACATTATTGCTAACGGGTGCGAAGCGCTGGAACACTGCAGTATCAAGGCCTTTAGGGCTTGTGAGCCCTCGTTCGACAGCGATAATACTTGGATTTTGTAACCACTGGGTGCCATCGTAATCCTCCATCACGATAGCTCGCCAGTAAAGCGCTGAATTTTGGAGCAAAACATTGTCACTAAAGGTGGCTCTAAAAGCCAATTCTGCAGAGCGAGTGAGCTCAGTGATATTGGCGAAACTCACGGTATTAGACAGGCCTGTTTTGGCGCCGCCCTGAGGCGGAACCATCCACAGCGGAGGAATGCGTGGCAGAATAACAAACAGAATGACCGCTAGCGGAACACTTTGTAATAGGATTTTGGCGCCGAGTTTAGCGGCGTGTTTAAAATTATTTTCGTCGTGATAAAGACTAATTAACACGCAGGTATTAATGAAGGTGACCACAAGTAAGTGCAATGTTGACCACAGACTTTGTTGCTGAATAAAGGTTAAGGCAATTAAAAAATACCCAGCAAGCACCACAACCTGTACATCTCTTCGATTGCGCATCTCAATGTACTTAAGAGCGTAACCTAAGATTAATAAATTGATAAGGGCAGTGAGCACACCAATCTTATTGGACACCATTGCCAGTGTCATCGCTGAGGCAAAAGCTAAAGTAGTCACCAACCACTGTGGAGGCTTGGCTACTTTGCCGAGATAAATACCGACTCGCCAAATAATACAGATAGTGCAAATGGCTAATGACCATACTGTTACTTGCTGGTACAGAGGCGATAATATGGCGATATTAGTGATCAGCAGCCACATCAGTGTGTGCCTCGAGATACTCCTCTGTGCAGTTAATTTTACTTTTTTATTACGGCTTAATTTAATCATCGCTATGCACTGGGTATTTTTTAGGAAATAGCGCCAGTTGGGTTTGCACTTTTATTCTGTGCTGTTCACCTTTCGCAGGGGCGATGGTATTGGAACCAATTTTGAGGCCGAATATTTGTTGTTTATTCGTCAATTGTTCGGTTTGCCACGCAAGCTTACTTAAGCTCAGTTCTGGGTTGCTGGCGGTTAAGTCTAAGGTTAGCCACATTGGGGCCCCTTGTGGTTGCTGAAACTCTTTAGTTAACATACCTCGGCCTTGAGCCCATTGTTTCCAAGCCACTTGCTTAAGTGACTCGCCTTTTACGTATTGTTTCAGCCCTTTAAATTCATCGATTCCAGCAATGAATTTACCACTCTGTAATTGATCATCGTGTGCCCCGAGATTGTAGGCAAGTGTGTCTTGCCCGCTTATGGGTTTAGCAAAGATAACCTGTTTTATGTCTAAATCAACATGAGACCAAGCTCGGCAAAGTCCTAGAGGGTAGCGTGATTCGACTTTTAGTCGGCCAGGCCTTAATAAGCCGCGAAAAGGGTGCTGCACGGTGAGTCGGCTAGGGAGCGATTGAGCAACCACTTTGTTAGCAATTTCCAACGGTTGGCCATTAAAATTGAGTTGGATCTCAAATGCACTGCTTTTCGATGACAACAATATAGGGATGTAACTAGGTTGATCTGCAAAAGAATGAGTTGATGACTGAGTACTGGAAAGGGTGAGCCCAGCAAGATTCTGGTAACTGTAGATGATACAAGTATTAAACATGCTTAATAGCAAAAAGCTTAACCCCATTACCAGGTTGTTTTGATAATTGGTGCCGAAGAGAAACAGAATAATAAACAAAAAAATCCAAGCAAAACCGAAACCCGTGGGCAGTATGAAAATACTTTTGTGGCTTAAGGTGACTGATTTAGCCGCAGGTATACGCCGAGATAACCAGCTATCTAATCGAAACTTTATCTGACGTTTAATTGCGGTAAAAGTTAATATCATAGATCCCTTTAACAGCGTGATTAAAGAATGGGGTTTACTTGGCTCAATATCGCTGCTGACATCACCTGGCCTTGTTGTTGGGCATTTTGTCTAATTCTATGCTCAGCAACATAAGGGAATATAACTTGTACATCTTCGGGAACAACATATTGGCGGCCATTGATTAAGGCCCAGGCTTTAGCGGCTTGTAAAATTGCTTTACTTGCTCTTGGTGATAAACCTATGCCTTCAGTTTGGTTTCGTGAAGTATTCACCAAAGCCAAAATATACTTTAGCAGTGAATCAGAGGCGCTGACGTCACTGACGTTTTCTTGTAATGCTTGCAGAGTCATCGCATTTAAGCATTGTGGTAACGCTATTGCGTTGTCATCTTGTTGGTTCTTTAACATCGCGAATTCAGAGCTGGGATCGGGATAGCCAATAGATAAGCGCATCATAAAGCGGTCAAGCTGAGATTCTGGCAGCGGGAAGGTGCCTGATTGATCGCTGGGGTTTTGCGTTGCAATAACAAAAAACGGTGCGGGTAAAGGGTATGTTTCACCATCGACGGTGATCTGTTTCTCCGCCATAGCCTCTAGCAAAGAACTTTGGGTTTTAGGACTGGCACGGTTGATTTCATCGGCAAGGATCATCTGTTTAAAAATGGGGCCCGGGTGAAAGATGAATTTTGTTTGTTGTTTGTCGAAAATGGTCACGCCGAGGATATCGGCTGGCAACATGTCACTGGTAAACTGGATCCTTTGATAACTGAGGCTAAGACTTTGCGCTAGTGCGTGAGATAGGCTGGTTTTACCCATACCAGGTAGATCTTCGATCAATAGGTGCCCCCTCGCTAAGATGCAGCACAACGCGAGTTTTATCTGGTGATTTTTACCGAGTAATACCTGATCTAATTGGGCTAATAGAATAGCGATATTTTCATTAGTCATGAGCGTCCTTTACTCAGTTAGATGCCAATAATAAACTGCTGAAGCTATTGTTCGCTGGTGAATTAAGCTTCTTAATGACTATGGTGGAAAACCCTCTTGCTTTCCACTCTATTATTTGGACTAGGCTAATTAAAATCTTGTTAGTCATAGAATGCCGGTTCGGGGTTAACTAATGATTGGCTGTTGCTGAGATGACTCTATCAAGGGTGCCAGTAACACTTTTTTATCCGCTGAAATAAACAGGGGTTTAAACAGGAATCCTTGTACTAAATCGACGCCAATCTGCTGGGCAAATAACAGTTGTTCCTCAGTTTCGATACCTTCTAGAACGGTGAGTTTATTAGTTTTTTTTGCAAAACTTAATAGGGCGGTAATGAGATGGTGATACTGAGGATCTTTAGCGGTTTCTAGCCAGTATTTATCAAATTTCAGGCAGCTAACTTGGCTTACTAAATCGATTGAAAGCATGGAGTGGGGGGCACCAACGTCATCTAAACCGACGGGAATATCATATTTCAGCAATTGTTTGATAAAGCTTGTGGCTAGGTGTGCATCATTTATACAGGTATTCTCAATTATCTCAACGCAGATATTGTGCTTCTGCCTCTGCCTCTGCCTAAGTAAAGACAGCATGTCAGGAGTATTAAATTCAACCGCATGAGGGTCAATATTAACGAAGAGCACACCCTCTTTAGGTGCATGCTTAAACTGGAAAGATTTCGCCGCCATTTCAACATTGCTGAGTAACTCATGATGAGCATGTAATTCTTCAAACACAATATTGGGCGCTATTGGTATGCCGTCTTGGTTATAAAAACGTGAAAGCGCTTCATAACCGTAGATTTCATTGGTGTGAGGATTTAACAGAGGTTGAAACTCTGCACTTAAATGTAGGCCCGTCAGCTCAAAAATAGTACTTTCCAATCGTAGCGCTTCCATGTGAAATGATAATTGTTAACACTATCATGTATTGAGGTAAACAGAATGGAAATAATATTTAAGTGGCTTATTTATAGACACTTATAAGTGATTAGACTAGAAAGTATAGGCTTGTTCAAGGATTGATTTACAACACTTTGATGGATGAGAACGCTATGTAAGGGCCCTCATGAGTACGGTAATACGCTTAGGTTGATGCACATGCAAAAGTGTCAGTGCTTAAATTACAGTCGTTAAATGCCGGTCCCTAAATGGAAGCCGCTTAGCTGCGATTCATTCTAAGTATTTATGATTTAGTACTCAAAATCGAGTTCATCTTTAGAAAGTAATTCGGGTATTTTACCTTGCTTTACTTGATAGATAATTCGATAACTTAGCACGGCTTGTACATATTCTCTTGTTTCAGTGAACGGGATAGACTCAATAAAACTCACCGCATCGAGCTGCGCGTCGCTCTTTTTAAGCCACCCCTTAATCCGGTGTGGCCCTGCATTATAGGATGCAGTGGCTAGAACTCTATTATTATCGAACTGTTTAAGTAAACCTGAATAGTAGGCACTGCCCAAGGCAATATTAAGTTTCTCATCGTAAAGGCTACGGGTACCGCGGTAGTTCAGCTTGGCTTTTTTTGCGGTCTGTTTGGCTGTAGTTGGCATGAGCTGCATGTAACCTCTTGCGCCGACACCTGAGGTGGCATTGGGGTAATAAGCACTTTCACGCCTTGCTATGGCGCGTATTTCATCAATATCGACGTGATACTTTTTACTGGCATTGGTAAATGAAGATTGAGCCGCATAAGGGAAGCGCATATCCATATCGTTCCATAATTTAGCTTGGATACTCGCTTGCACACCTAGGCTGTGCCATTGTTGCGAAATAGCATAGACAGCGTACTCTTTTTGCATGGCTTTATCGTATCGATTTAATAACATAACCCATTCAGCACGGGCATCTGACTGTTTGTCTAGCGCTAATAGTTCCGTGACACGCGCTAGCCCTTTATCAGTACCAATCTTGCTTTGACGAGCTAAAACACTAAGAGTCGGTTGATGTTGTACCTGAACGGGGACCTTAATAGCATTTGCCGCTAAAAAGCCATAAAAATTACGTTGTTGGCTTAGTGATAATAATAGTTTTTGAGCCTTTTGTTGGTTTTGCTTATTGTCACTATTGAGCAAAATATTTGCGCGCCAATATGTCCAGCGAGCGGTATTTTGTTTTTCTTGACTGAGCAAAGGGACAAATTGTTCAAATTGAGTGCGTTCATTTGTTCTTAGTGCCCAACGCAATCGCATCTCAACTAAATCGTCACTATCAAGCAGCGGTAACATAGTATCGACAAAACTCTTTAGCTCTTCAGTCTGGTAAATTAAGGCTCTACGGACGAGGTAACGGCTAAGTTGGCGTCCTTTATAATCGCTAAAACGATCCGCTTTTTGATACTTAGCATATAGCTTAACCGCCTGCTTTAAATCTTTTTTTGCTAAACGTCGCAGTCCAAAATCTACAATTGTCGCGTTTATCTTGGCTTTCCCACTAAATCTTGAGGTGTGACGAAGGCTACGAGGATCTTTATAGACATTCACTAGACGCTCAGCGGCTTGCTTATTACTGGTGACTTTTCTAGATAGGTAGCTTAATAGGCCGTATTGACCTTGCTTAAAACTGAGCAGCATTCTTGACCAAATCATCTCTTGAGTCTGAAAACCTGCTTTTCTCCACTCCATAAACAGTGGATCACACTCTTTTGGACGTGAACGGCCATAAAGCCAAAGCTCGCCTGCACCTTTGTAGGCTTGCTGCTTGTCGCCTTTTTGTAATTGGGCACGATAAAAATAGCATTGCAATGAGATGTTATTGGGTCTTTCGGGGCTAACTGCCAGAAAGTCATTCCAGCGTTTTTGTTTGCCACTGCGGGTTAAATATCGAGAACGAGCAGTGTTATATAAAGGACTACCGTCAAATTGGAGGAAAGATTCTGCTGCTTTGCTACCGGGTTGTTTTAATATCGATTCGATATTTTTGTTAAAATCCAGATAGATAGCTAAAGGGTAATCTGCTAATTTATCGCGTAATTGTTGATAAGTATTTAGCTTTTTTTTATCGAGTGCTTGTTTGGCATCGAGGTAAAGTTGCTGCTCAGGCGTTAACGCCTGAGCAGCAGTAATAGGGTAGGAAATGAACGTTATAACCGCGAATAAAATGCCTCGTAATTGCTTGTGCATCTGCTTAAATCCTCTTTCAATGTCCCTATTGCAAGATATGTTTCTCTATTTATTGCGAGATGATTTCATCTTGAGATAAGCTTAGCGCTTTATCCAGCAACTGGGTATCGACTTTTTTACTGGTTTCGACTCCGAGTAGCTGCATTTGGTGAGCTTGACGTATAACGTTACCTTTACCGGATGCGAGTTTGTTCATGGCATTGTTATAATTTTTATCAGCAGACTCCAGAGAGCGACCGATTTTTTCCATGTCTTCTAGGAACCCACATAACTTGTCGTAAATTTTCCCTGCTTGCTTTGCTATCAACTGCGCATTTTGATTCTGATACTCGTAACGCCAAATATTATGTATGGTTCTAAGTGCCACTAATAAATTGGTAGGACTCACCAGCATGATATTACTATCAAGCGCATAATTAACTAAACTTGGATCATGCTCTAACGCGAGTAAAAATGCCGGTTCCAGCGGAATAAACATCAATACATAATCTAAGCTAGTTAAACCGTGTAGTTTTTGATAATCCTTGTGGCTTAATCCTTTAATATGAGCTCTAACCGATACAATGTGTTCTTTAATAGCTTGAGCGCGCACTACATCATCGTCACTGTTAAAATAGCGCTCATAAGCAACCAATGACATTTTTGCGTCGATAACAACGTCTTTATTCTCAGGCAGGTGCACAATGACATCGGGCTTAAAGCGTTTGCCATCATCGTTTTTTAGTTCGGCTTGAGTGTCATACTCATGTCCTTCGCGTAGCCCGCTTTCTTGTAATACTCGCTCTAAAATAACCTCACCCCAGTTACCCTGTTGCTTGTTATCGCCCTTTAACGCTTTGGTAAGGTTAATAGCGTCTTGGCTCATTTTGAGATTGAGTTCAGTTAAAGAATCTAATTGGTGTTTCAAAGCGCTGCGCTGGTTTTGTTCATGGGCATAAGAGGTTTGAACTTGGACTCTGAACCCTTCTAGCTGTTGTTTGAAGGGCGCTAGCACGCTGTCAAGCTGCTGATTGTTCTGGGTTTGCAGTTTCTCGCTTCTTGCTTCAAATATTTTAGTGGCTAGATTTTCAAACTGAGCATTAAGCCTAATTTCTGTATCTTCTAGTAATTGAATTTTATCGTTAAGCGCTTGCTGCTCCGCATCATAGCGTGCCGTGATGGTTTGTTGCATAGCATTGGATTTAGACAGGGCTAATTGGGTTTCCATTTGCTTGCGCTGATTATCGCTTAACGCTTGTTCAAGCTCGGGAGCTCTTTCTGCTTGTGCTTGTGCCTTACCCAGTTGCTCTATGCGATATTCTAATTTTTCTTGCAAATGACTTAATTGATCATCTTTTTGATGTAGCGACTGTTTTAGTTCTAAAATCTCTGAATTGAGTTCAACTTTCGTCAGTTCAATGTCATCTGTTAGCTGTTTACGAACGTATTCCCATTTAATGCGCGTTTTACGTTGGTTAAAAAGAGCACCGATTAAAATAGAAAGAAACGCGATTGCGATTATGATGATAATCTCAGGAGTAGAAAAAGCGATATTTAAAGGCATGTGAGAAGGCTCTTAACATGGTTGATGAAAACCGTAGAGTGGCATGCTGCTTTAAACACTGCAAGCTTAAGTACATCAAGTATAAGATGAGTGCTGCAGACGTAATCAGCTGTTAATGAAATGTAATGTTTTAACGGTTACGAAATCTTTTACACAATAGCGCGGTCTGATTATTTAAGTGTTTTAATTTGACGGATCTAGAGGATAGCGGCCAATGAATATAATTAAGAAAGCTGCATGGGACAAATTTAAAGATTGTGATGTGACACCTGAAGAGGTTTACCACGACAGAAGACGTATTTTGAAGCAGATGGGGTTTGTGGGCGCGGGTGCCTTGCTTTCTTCCCATGCTAACGCGGGGGTGTTCGATCTTTTCTCTAGCGAAGAGGAAAAAGCGGCCTTTGCACGCGTAGCCTTGCCACATGCGAAACAGACTGAATACGATCATCTGCTTTATGGTGAGCTGACACCTGAAAATAAGGTGATATCACATAACAATTTCTATGAGTTTGGTACCAGTAAGACGGATCCTGTCGAAAATGCGCAGGGCTTAAGGGTTAATCCTTGGCAGTTAGTGATTGATGGTGAAGTTGATACCCCTTTGACATTGGATTATGACGACATTTTAAAGATGTTTCCGTTAGAGGAGCGGATCTACAACTTTAGATGTGTTGAGGCATGGTCAATGGTGATCCCGTGGGTAGGTTTTTCATTGGCCAATCTATTAAAAAAGGCGGGTGTCAAAAGCAATGCAACTCACGTCGCGTTTGAAACACTGTATGACCCTGAACAAATGCCAGGACAAAAGAATCGTTATAGCGGTGGTGGAATAAACTATCCCTATGTTGAAGGCCTCACATTAGCGGAAGCGATGACCGACCTTACGTTTATGTCTGTGGGTTTGTATGGTAAAACGTTGCCGCCACAAAACGGAGCGCCAATCAGATTAGTTGTGCCTTGGAAATATGGTTTTAAAAGCATTAAATCTATTGTTCGAATTCGTGTTACCGATAGTAGACCCAAATCTTCTTGGAACCTCTTGGCTGCGAGTGAATATGGTTTTTATGCGAATGTGAATCCAGAAGTGGATCATCCTCGATGGTCACAAGCGTCAGAACGACGCATTGCAGAAGGAGGACTGTTTTCAGCGAAAAGGATCCCCACACTTCCTTTTAACGGTTATGGTGATTTAGTATCTGGTTTATATGAAGGGCTAGACCTAAAAAGAAACTTTTAGTGAGAGGGTTTGATGAAGAATAAACAATTTAGATTAACCGCTCGCTCGCTGTTTTGGCTTAAAGGCTTGATGCATTGTATCGGATTGTTACCTATTATCTATTTGGTGTTATTGGTATTAAATGATAAGGCTGGCGGCGACCCAGTGCAATACATCATCCACTACACGGGCGTTGGCGCCCTCAACGCATTGATTGCTACGTTGTTGATATCGCCTATTGCCAAAAAGTTTAAGCAAGGCATGTTATTGCAAACAAGGCGGCTTGTGGGCCTTTATGTATTTGCGTACGCAAGCCTGCATATACTGGCTTTTTTTAGCCTAGACTTATTGTTTGCGTGGGGACTATTTTTTGAAGAAGTGCTAAAGCGACCTTACATTCTAGTGGGAGCGGCAGCTTATTTACTCCTAACTGCACTGGCGTTTACTTCGTTTAAAACCGTTATGCGAAAAATGGGGAGACGCTGGCAAAAGCTGCATAATGCTATTTACCTAATAGCGTTACTTATTCCAATACATTTTTATTGGTCGGTAAAATCTGAGATTATAGAACCGATACTATATTTTATAATAATGGGTTTACTGTTAGGAATAAGATTGAAAAAGTCACGTTGGTGGAAACAGTTATCTGTTAAAAGTAAGTTTAAAGGCAGAGTAATAAATCCTGAATCTTAACATCTCTAGTTCAAAGAGGCTGGGTATTGATAAATGCCTGGCCTTTTTTATAGGCATGAATAAGACGTAACGCTATTAATGTCTTGAAGCAGTATCAAATACGCTGTTGATCATCACCGAAAATGGCTATTGCAGTAGCTTAGTACTGGTTCTATTGAATATTGATCTCATATAAGAACGATATTTGTAGCCGATGTCTCGCTGGCGCCCATCCGTAGGCGTTTTGCGAATGTTTAATGGCGCAATTTATTCAACGAATAACTGAGGATTGAGATACATATCGCAGTGCTTCTATAACATCACAATCATTAAGGAGTGGAAAATCACACGGATTATTTTTATGCGCTTTCTTGTTGTCTCATGATTTGGATGACGTCATCGTAAGAGATATTGAATTGACGAGAAAGATTAATTATTTTTGTTTTATATGTTTGAATGCTTTCTTGCTGAGCAAGTAATCTTTTTTCATTATCAACAAGTTCACTCACAGCCTCTTGTAAAATAAGTAAACGTCGTAAGTTAAAATCAAGCGAATCAATATATTTTAGCATTTGTGGCTTATTACGAGCTTGCTCAAGGTCGCTGCTGGTTTTTTTATCATAACCGTATTGGTCTAAAGCTGCGATGGCATTTTCTAAATCAAGATTTTCTTTCATAGGAGTCCGAGGTTAACAAGATTCGCGTCTAAAAGTAGACATTGATATAGATTATAGTTTGTAATCTATATCTGTAAAAGGAAAAACGTCATTTTTAGTATAAAAGGACAACTATTTACTTGGGTTTAGCTTAATGACCTGTCAGTCTAGTTAATATGAGTTAACGCTTTTAAAGCAAGGAACCGCTGATGCAAGATCTATTACCTGATTTATTTGATTCATATGCTGAACGTTTGTCACTGCTTCCCCCCATGTTTAAGTCTTTTGGTAAACAAGATTGTTTCTGGGGTGAAGTTGTAACCGTTAAATGCTTTAAAGATAACTCATTAGTAAAAGAGGTGTTATCGAAAAATGGTAAAGGTAAGGTGCTTGTTGTCGATGGGCAAGGAATAACTGACAGCGCACTGCTAGGCGATATGATCGCAAAAAGTGCCGAAGATAATGGTTGGCAAGGTATTGTTATTTTTGGCTGCGTTCGAGATGTGGCTGCGCTTAAGACTATGGATATTGGCATACAAGCAATTGGGGCTAACCCAATTAAAACAGTTAAGAAAGGGCTTGGGGAGATTAATATCGCGGTAGAAATATACGGTGTCATTATTTCTCCACACTCATTTGTATATGCTGATCTGAACGGGATCGCAATATCTCATCATGCTTTAGATTTATCCGTGCTAAATTTATAGTAATCGCTTTTTATTATTCAGATGGAATCTGTCATGAAATTTTTAAAATGGTTTTTTGTAGCAATCTTAGGTTTAGTTGCAGCGTTGGTGTTATATATCACCTTAATTTTTGACCCAAATGATTTTAAACCTCAAATTGTCGATGTGGTTAAAGATAAAACAGGTCGTAATTTGGCAATAAGCAGTGATCTATCGTGGACCTTCTTTCCTAGTTTAGGGATCAAGCTCGGGGGGATCACACTTTCAAATCCAGCAGGGTTTGAAAATGCAGCCATGGTTTCAATCAATGAAGTCGTCGCTGAAGTGGCGTTAATGCCTTTGCTAAAGAAAGAGGTAGAGATCTCCCAGCTAAACTTAGATGGATTGACATTGGCGTTAGAAACTCAAAAAGACGGTAGAACCAGTTTTGACGGGCTTACTGGGCAGGCTAGCGATAGCGTTCAACCACAATCCAGTGACGGTGCGACATCAAGTGCAACCTTATCAAAATTAGATATTGGTGGCATTTCAATCACCAATACCAAAATCAGTAATTTTGACCATCAAACAAACGCGACACAAGTGTTGTCACTCAAGTCATTAACGCTAGGGCGCTTTCAGCTAGATCAGTTTGCGACATTACAATATGAGTTATCCGCGTCATTACCCGATCTTAATCTAGACAGCAGTGGTGAAGGCCAAATTAGAGTTTCCCAAGATCTACAACATGTGACGATTAACGATTTTGTGGTGACAAACCTCATTACCGGTAACAGTATTCCAAATGGCTCCTTAAAAGCTGACATCAATACGTCGCTTGAAATGGCGTTAGATAAGCAAACAATGAGCTTAGTGTTAGCCAGTTTCAGTGCCGCTGATATTAATGCATCAGGTAAAGTCGATATTGCGTATGGGGCGAAAGTCCCCTCTGTCGTTGCCAAGCTTGATATTGGAGATATTGATATAGATCGTTTATTGCCAAAACAAGAGGAGGGTGCTGCAACTCAAAAACAGACCAGTCCATCTAATGCGGCTGCCGTTGAACCAGATTTAACGGCAATGAAAACAGTTAACTTAGATATCAACGTTAATGTTAAATCAGTAAAAGTAGCCAATTTAAAAACTCAAAACTGGGTATTTAAAATGGTCATGAAGCAAGGTGTTGCCAATATCAGCCAGTTATCTGCCGATTTATATGGTGGAACGATAAAGGCGTCGGCAAAACTCGATGGCCGAAATAAAGTGGCACAGTATCAATTTGACAAACGCTTGAGCGGTGTCGATATTCGTGCATTATTAGTGGATGCTGCTGAAATTGATATGCTCGATGGTACGGCTAACTTTAATGTTGCAGGTAAGGGCAAGAGTTTGCTCCCTGATAATTTGAAAAAGAACTTGCTTGCAAATGGAAAATTTGAAATTGCCGATGGTGCTATTCATGGCGTAAATATTCCACAAATGATCCGCGATGCAAAAGCCAAACTTGGCGGTGATATGTCACCAAGTGACTCAACAGAACAAAAGACTGACTTCACCAGTATGACGGGGTCCTTTAAGGTCGCCAAAGGGCTTGTCTCAAATCCAGACCTTCATATGGCGTCCCCTCTCATACGACTTACGGGAGCGGGGACCGCTAATGTCATCAACGAAGCGTTAGATTACAGGTTGACCACGTCGGTCGTTGGCTCGCTGGAAGGGCAAGGAGGCAATGAACGCGATGCGCTATACGGTGTTGAGATCCCATTTGCAATAAGCGGGACAATGTCAGAGCCTAAATTTTCGTTAGATACTAAAGCCTTGTTTGATTCAAAGCTAAAAGATGAAACCAATAAGCTGAAAGACAGCTTATTTAAAAAATTCGGAGGATTTTGATGTTACATAAAGCAGGATTAGGTTTAGTGGTATTAAGTGCTTTGGGGTGCTCACAGGGCGCGACGAGTCACAGTTCGGTAGAGGTCGCAGAGATGACAAAAGCATCGAGTAATGCAAAGGTGTCGCCAGCGATTATTACTCCAATCGATAAGAGTGATGATATGAAGGCTAAGCTTATCGCCAAAAGCTTGTTTGATGGCAAGCTGATTGTAGATCGCGTTGCAGGTAGTGCAATGAAAGTAACCTTGCAATATACCAATAATCAATCACATGGTGTACCACTGATGTTTCGTTCAGGAATGACTGCTGACCTATGGCTGTTTAATTCAGCAGGCAAAAAAGTATGGGCTTGGTCTAATGAGATGATGTTTACTCAAGCATTACGTGAAACAGTGATGGCAGCGGGTAAAACGCAAAACGTAAAATTTAGCATTACTGCTGATATGGCATCCGCTATAGAAAAGGGTTATTACTTACAGGCAATATTTTCAGGGCGAGCAACTGAATCTACAACGCCTGCAATGGCACCAGTACTGTATAAGTTTTAACGTAAGTAAAGTTAAAGGGGGCGATTGAATCATTTGCCCTGAATATAAATGCCGATACGCTTTGCTTATCGGCATTTTTGTTTTAGCGCCTTAGTGGCTATCCATTCGTTTTATGACGTCAGTAAACGCAGTTTTTATTGAATGTAGTTCACTAACATTGTCAGCCTAACGACACTTGAAGACTGGTTTTAAATCACGGTTATAAGTCGAGGTATACCTTCAAGTTGCTTGTATAGTTAGGTTTCATCATTCGCACTTATAAGCTGCCGCTATAATTTAGCACAGTAAAAAGTGCACGATTAAGGTCAGTGGGGACCATAGGCAGGTATAAAAAAATCCGACCTCTGAAAGAGCTCGGATTTTGTATTTAGTCCATTTTCAACAGTATTTGCGTTGAAAGAGACTTGCTATTAACCAGCGAAGTTTGCGTTAACAAATTCCCAGTTAATTAGTTGCCAGAAGTGAGCCATGTAGTCAGGGCGAACATTGCGGTAATCGATATAGTAAGCATGTTCCCAAACATCAACAGTCATGATTGGCGTAACAGTTTCATCAGTTAGTGGAGTCGCTGCATTGCTAGTATTAACGATTGCAACAGTACCATCAGCTTTCTTCACTAACCAAGTCCAAGCGCTACCGAAGTTGTTAACTGCAGAATCTGTAAACTGTGCTTTAAATGCTTCAAAAGAACCAAAAGCTGCAACAATAGCGTCAGCTACTGGTCCAGTTGCTTCTCCGCCACCATTTGGTGATAGGCAGTTCCAGTAAAAAGTGTGATTCCAGATTTGAGCTGCGTTGTTGAAGATACCACCAGTAGAGGTCTTGATGATCTCTTCTAGGCTCTTCTGTGCAAGGTCAGTTCCTTCAACTAGGCCGTTAAGCTTTACAACGTAAGTGTTGTGATGCTTACCGTAATGGTAGTTGATTGTTTCTTCTGAGATATGCGGCTCAAGTGCGTTTTTTGCGTAAGGTAATGCTGGTAATTCGAAAGCCATTAGTTTTCTCCGTTAACTCTAGATTGTTGTTTTATGCGTTCTTGCTCACTGCGAGACATTTTACCTAATAAACTTGTGAAGTGTATCATTGTTTATTCGAATTGGTCGATTACCTCAATCGATTATATCTATTAGCAATTGTCCTTACTAAAAGTAGGTTTTTGTTCTGTACTATACTGGCGTACAATAGCTAAATTGCAATGTTGTATAACTCAGGAAATAAAAATGGAAACAGTTGAGAAAATCAAGCAGCAAATAGCTGAGAATCCAATTATCGTTTACATGAAAGGCTCACCAAAGTTACCGAGCTGTGGTTTTTCTTCTCAAGTCGCGCAGATCATGATTAATTGTGAAGCGCAATTTGCTTTCGTTGATATTCTTCTGCACCCAGATATTCGTAGCGAGCTGCCTAAATACGCTAACTGGCCGACTTTTCCACAATTGTGGATCGAAGGCGAGCTGATCGGTGGGTGCGATATCCTTACTGAAATGTTCCAAAAGGGCGAGTTACAGACCCTTATCAAGGAAACGGCTGCAAAACATAAAACGGAAGATGAGCAAGCGAGTAGCTAATCTTCAGTTTGTTAAAGAAAAGCCCTGAATATTTTAGATATTCAGGGCTTTTTTATTGATGGGGTTTTTATGAAGTATGTAAACTCAGTGACCTAAATCTGGTCAATCTCTTCACTGATGATTTTGCTATGTGCTGCTGCATTATCAGGAAGCACAAGATTCATTAATATCGCTACGATACCGCATAAACTGATCCCAGTAAGGCTAAATGAACCGATACCAAAGGCCATCCCCCCAATACCAAAAACCAAGGTCACACCTACAATACTTAAGTTACGCGGTTCATTCATATCAACGTTATTTTTGATTAGAGAATTAAGCCCTACTGCTGCGATTGAGCCGAATAGTAAGCACATAATACCGCCCATCACAGGGACAGGGATAGTTTGCATCAAGGCGCCCAATTTACCGACAAAGGCCAGAGTAATGGCGGTAATGGCAGTCCATGTCATGATCACGGGATTAAAGGCTTTTGTTAGGGTTACAGCGCCAGTCACTTCAGAATAGGTGGTGTTTGGTGGGCCACCGAATGCAGAAGAGGCTATGGTCGCAAAACCATCACCCGCGAGTGTTCTGTGGAGGCCTGGTTTCTTGATAAAATCTTTTCCTGTGACGTTGGATATCGCCAGAATATCACCAATGTGCTCTACCGCTGGTGCTATCGCTACCGGGATCATAAAGAGGATCGCATGCCAGTTAAATTCTGGAGCCACAAAGTTAGGCATGGCAATCCAGCTCGCGTTGGTCACGGCTGAGAAATCTACGATACCAAATGCCAAACTTAAGCCATAGCCAACAGAGATACCTGCCAAAATGGGCATTAGCTTTAACATGCCTTTAGCAAATATTGCCACCGCGATGGTGGTAAACAAAGAGGCCAAAGAGATGATTAACGCCGTATTTTGCTCTATTAATACTAAGCTACCATCGCCCGTTTTTCCGATGGCCATATTGACCGCAACAGGAGCTAAGCCCAATCCGATAACGATAATCACCGGACCAACAACGACTGGAGGTAATAAACGTTTAATAAAGCCTGGGCCGCGTACTTTGACAACGGTGGCTAATAATACATACACCATGCCGGCGGCCATCAGTCCACCCATGGTTGAAGGGATCCCCCATGTTTGTACTCCATACATAATGGGCGCAATAAAGGCGAAAGAAGATGCTAAGAAGATCGGAATTTGACGTTTGGTAATTAATTGAAAGATTAAGGTGCCGATCCCCGCAGTAAATAATGCAACATTGGTATCTAAGCCTGTCAATAAAGGCATCAATACTAGCGCACCAAAGGCGACAAACAACATTTGTGCCCCCTGCAAAGGCAGTGTAAGGTTTTTCATTATTATTCTCTGATTTTAAATAAACTTATCAATCATATCTTTATGCAGCAAAATATAAAGCGATTTAGCTCAAACTATACTGATCTTATTACAATAAAGCCTTGTTGATAAAAATTCCTAATCTCAGCTACTGTGGTACAATTTGCATAATCGTGTCGTTTTTGAAGCCTAAGTATGCTGAGATCTATTTGTCGTTACTTGATGATATTTGCGCTATTCGCGAGTATTCCTCCCCTTGTTACCGCCGCTGAAGTGAGTAAGCTTGATGAAAGCCTTGTGGCTGTTGAATCAAGAGCCAATAATTTGAGAAGCCAAGCGATTAAACAGGCTTTCAAGGAAGTTGTGCTTAAAAATACAGGTACCCAGAGTGCTTTATCTCATCCAGATGTTGTTAAGCAGTTAGCGAGTGCCAGTTCATTGATGACCCAGTACGGGTATCAAGAGTTAGACGGTGAGTTATTCATCCAAGTTAACTTCGACCATAAACGTTTAATTAGTCTATTACGCCAAGCTGGTTTGCCTGTTTGGGGAAGGCAACGTCCATTAACCTTAGTGTGGCTTGTTGAAGATGTAGAAGATGATAAAAGTATTCTAAGTGATGCCTCTTCGTCGACAACTCGTGATGCGTTTAATACACAGTCGGCTAATCGTGGTGTGCCTTTAGTGTTCCCTTTAATGGACTTAGATGATGCGATGCAGGTTGGTGTTAACGATATTCGTGGTCAGTTTACTGATAATGTCGCCAACGCGTCATTAAGGTATCAATCAAACTATTTCATTATGGCGACCATAGAACCGCAAGGGGCTGTATTACGTTACCAAATGGCACTTTATCCAAGAGAGCGTGCTGATGACGCGAGTCAACTCACCCCCTTAATCAGTGCTAATGGTGAAGTCTCGACGGTAGAACAGGCTGTAACGGCGATAACGGCAGCGGCGAGTGAGTATTATGTGGGCCAATATGCGATCGCTGATTCAGGTGAAAAGTTGACCGCTAAAGTTGCGTTTACCGATGTCAGTCAAATGAAGCAGTTGGTTGAAATAGAAAAATACCTTAATCAGTTAAGCGCGATCAAAACAGTAAGCGTTGCGCGTATTGAAGGCATGACCGTTGAATTTAACGTCGCACTATTTGGTAATGAAGATGACCTACATCGCCTGATGAAGCTAGATCCGCGAATTGAAGTCATCAGCAGTATTACTGCTGATGAAGTCGAATATGCAAGCTTTGAAACAATGACCAAGGTCGAGAAACAGACACAGATCTACTATTGGAAAGGTCAATAGCTCCCAATTAGGAGGTGCACATGGTAGCATGTGCACCTAAACTGAATACTGCGTTGTCGAGATACTCCTGAGTGAAATCAAACTCACCGTTACAATTATCATTACCCGTTCATCTACCAGATGATGAAACCTTTAACAGTTATTATCCAGCTGCTGGAAATGATCAACTCATACAGAGTTTGCAAGCCTGCGCCGAAGGGTTCGCTGAAGGTGCTGTTTTTATCTGGGGCCCAGAGAAGTCTGGTCGCACTCATTTAATGCATGCAGCGTGTGCCCATGCTAACGAGCTCGGACGCAGTAGCTTTTATATCCCATTAGGGATCCATGCCAGTATCTCTCCTGCATTGTTAGAAGGTTTGGAAAAGATTGATTTAGTCTGTATTGATGATGTCAATGCCATCGCAGGCCATCCCGTTTGGGAAGAAGCTATTTTCGATCTTTACAATCGAATATCCGAACAAAAAACCTGTTCATTGGTATTAAGTGCCAGTGTTTCACCGGGAGATACCGGATTTTCGTTACCCGATCTCATCTCACGTATGCAGTGGGGTCTTAACTACCAACTACAGCCTATGGCTGATGATGAAAAGCTTGCAGCGCTGCAGCGCCGCGCCGCGATGCGCGGGTTACAGCTGACTGACGATGTTGGTCGTTTTTTGCTGAATCGATTAGCCAGAGACTTAAGAACCTTGTTTGATGTGTTAGACCGTCTGGATAAAGCATCATTGGTTCACCAACGTAAACTGACCATTCCTTTTATAAAAGAGATGCTACGACTTTAATCGTTGTCATTGAGTCAAAATATTAAAGATAAAAAGCCCAGCGTTTGCTGGGCTTTTTGCAACTTGGACTGCATCTACTGAGCGACTCTTCGCGTAAGAGGTGTCGATTGCCACTTCAACTCGGCGTGATACGCGATTGGTTGAATTAGATATCGCTTCTGAAATCGTTAAATTTTCAGAGCCGCTATCTCCTTGAACAGTGAGATTTGGCCGCAGTAAGCGACTCACCAAGCCAACACTATCGAGTTCTGGCAATATTTGCCCAATAACGAATGCAGCGCGTGACAGCAGGGCATTATCACCGACTCTCCCTCTTGCCCTCAATCAGCACTAATGCTTTCGCTGTGGTCACTTCAGGCCCGTCAGTCACTGCAACGTCTCGTAGTATTGAAAGTCAACAATTCATCATGCTCTTCAAATAACATCGCAGCATCTTCCCTACGCGTTGAATATGCATAGTAATCAAGTGCGGTATCGGTCGAGAAAAAGCATGTTATACCACTTGGGCGATAGGCCTTTTGGGTATTATCGGCAGTTTTAGCTCTGAAACTCACATCGGCGAGGTTCGCCATCATCTCGCTGTTGATAATCGTCTAGCAGTGTTGGCCCTTGAAGGTTTGAATGAATTCTGCGAGGGAAAAAGTCATTCGCGTGTGCGAGTTGCTTTGTCCTAGTATTGTTAGTTCAAATTGATAGCTGCCACTGGTTTACGCCGTAAAATCCAATATTGGGCTATGGCTAGACTTTAATGATATGTTGCGCCGGATTCTGGTGCCGATTGAAAAGCGTAATGGACGCGGTAGGCATTTTTCGTAGAGTTTTTTGGCTCAGAGTTGACTGAAAGTTGTTGCTATGGTGAGCCTTGAAAAGGCTTTAAAATGAAGTAAAGAGTTAAGGCTGGAGCAAACCAGCCTTTAGGGATACGTGTTATTTTTTCTTCTTTTTAAGACCAAGGCCTAATTCGCGACCACGAATTCTAGCGTAAAAAGGAAAACCAATTAACAGTGCGCCGATAAGGAGAGATTCAGTCAGAGCAAACATAAAACTGGTATCTGTAACATAAAGTAAGGTTAGGGCGTGAAGCATATATAAACAAAGTATAAAACTTGCCCAAGCGTAGGTGTATGGCTTGCCCGTCAAGATCCCTTTCAGAGGGAGTAGCAACGGCACTAACCATAGCAGACTAAATAACATTGAATATTCGCCTGACATACCTTGTTGAATAAACCAGCTGCCAAGCAATATAACTAAAATGACATATCCAGCGCGGCAAAGTGTAAAGAGGGTGGATGACTCCATTTGCGTGCTCGCTTATAAAATTGCTAATACATTTTCAGGGGGACGACCAATAGCCGCTTTATTGTTGGCTAATACAATGGGTCGTTCAATTAACTTGGGAGTGTCGACCATCGCTTGAATTAGCTGCGCATCTGTTAAACTTTCGTCAGATAAATTTTGCTGTTTGTATTCATCCTCTTTTACTCGCATCATTTGTCTAGGACGTACGCCAAGCTTGGTTTGTACGCTGGTGATTTCATCTGCCGAGAGAGGTGTTTTCAAATATTCAATGACTTGAATATCACAGCCTTGCTCTTCTAATAAAGCCAGCGTCTGTCTGCTTTTTGAGCACCTAGGATTGTGGATAATGCTTACACTTGTCATAGTCATTGTATTCTTATTTTAAAATTGCCGACATCATACTGTAATTAGTGATGTGAGTCACAATAAACAGTAGTTACTGCAAGGCTTCCATTGCTCTGTCTGCTTGTCTAAATTGTCTTATTCTGGCTTCAATTCGCGCAAGCTGCAATGGATTATCTTTGGATTGTTTATAGGCAAAGTTCAGTTGATCGATTGCTGTTTTATAATCGGCGGCTAGCGCTAAAGATTCTGCTTTAACATAATGTTCCATCGCCTTGTTGCCGTTCTTTCTATAAGCCTGATACAAGAGTAAATAGGCAAGCTGATCTTGCTTGTCAAGAAAGATAAGATCTTCGAGTAATGGGATCGCCTTTTCGGTTTGGTCATCTTCTATGTAAACATTGGCTAAGTTGGTATTAACCACATTGGAGGTTGGTTTTATTTGTTGCTCTTTAAGCAGTAACGCTATAGCGCCTTTAAAATCACCTTTTTGAGTCAATAGATCGGTTTTCGTATCAATGAAAAACAAATTGTTCGGGGCACTTTTTAACAATTCGTCAATCATCTCTTCCGATTCGTCAAATTTATCCATTCTAAAGAGTGCGAGTGCTTTGCCATATTCAGCCGCACTTTTAAAACTATAACGGTTATGTTTTAACTGTTTTTCGAATATCGATAGCACTGCAGCTTCACTGTAACCAGAGAATCTAACTTGAATTCGTGCCTTTGCTAGCTGAAAGTTCAAATTATCTGGGATATGTCTTAACGGGTATTGCTGTGCTCTAATTCTGGCTTCTGAAATCCGTGATTCTGGTAAAGGGTGAGTCAGTAACATTTGTGGTGGCTTGGTGGTGAATCGATAGCGGGTGGCAAGTTTACCAAAGAAATTGGCAGCGCCATTGGGATCAAAACCGGCATCAACTAAAATCTGCATGCCGATTCTGTCAGCTTCTTTTTCGTGTAAACGAGTGAAGTTAATTTTTGCTTGAGTAGCTAACGCTTGGGTCGTTGCAAGGGCTGCCATACCCGCTTGAGGTGAGGCTATGGTTAATAATATCGCCCCTAACATCCCCACTATAGTGGCAGTAGAGCTTTTATCCTGAGCTTCAAGCGAGCGCGCTAAGTGACGCTGTGTAACGTGAGTTATTTCGTGGCCAAGCACTGAAGCAAGTTCGCTTTCGGTATCAGCATTGAGAAACAAACCAGTATGTACGCCAACATGGCCACCAAAAAAGGCAAAAGCATTAATTTCATCATTACGCAGTAAGAAAAAATAGAAAGGTGTTTTCACCCCACTTGCATGCGCTACCAGCTTATTGCCCAGTTCTGTTAGGTACTGGTTAAGCACGGGATCATTGAGCATTGGGGCTGAAGCCCTGATAACACGCATGTACGCATCACCATATACAGTTTCTTTCTCTAAACTGAAGGTGTTTACTGCGGCAGTACCTAAATCAGGCAGATCGTTGTTAGCGTAGGTAACCGCTGTAGTGGTACTTAAGATAAATGCCAACGTCCCTGCAATAACTGATTTCGAAAAAGTTAATTTACTCAAGCGGATCCTTAATTTGGGCTATGCTTTTCTTGTTGTAAGGCCACAATGCATACTTGTGGTTTGCGCTGCTTATTAGGATAATAGCCTTAGATTGTTTATAGCAAGTTCATTATGATTATTATTGATTTAACTGCTTTTCGCTGTCCGTTGCCATTAGTCAAAGTTAAACTGGCTTTAAAGCAGCTTAACCCGGGACAAAAATTAAGGGTATTGTTATCAGACCCTGGGTCTAAGCAAGATGTTCCCCGCTTTTTAAAAAAAGTCGGTTATCATCACCAAACTTTCAAACACGATGAGTGTATTTTGGCACTTGAGATCACTAAGTAAAGTGACTTTTAAACTGTTTTACATCTGTAAGTGTAAAACATCATTTTTAGCGGCGAGAGTACCGTGTGTATTTTTGCTGGATTAGGGAATATAAATGTTAACCATTTTGAGCCGTTGGTATAAAGAACGTTTTAGTGATCCACAAGCCGTGACTTTAGTCTTTATTCTTGTTGGCATCGCGCTAGCTATTTATGTTGCTGGTGGCCTACTTGCGCCTTTACTCGTCGCGCTAGTCCTGGCATTTTTGTTGGAATGGCCGGTTGCTCAAATGGCACGGATTGGGATCAACCGCACACCCGCAGCATCGCTGGTATTAATTTTGTTTATCGGTTTAATGTTGCTGATAAGTTTTGGCTTGATCCCAAGCCTTTGGCGTCAAGGTGTCAGTTTAATTGGTGATCTGCCTAATATGATTGATAAAGGGCTGCAGACAGCGCAGCAATACATTAATCAGTACCCACAATTTGTCAATCCGACGCAGTTAGATACCATGGTTGGAGAGCTGAAAAAAATGCTAGATACCCAACACCTGTTAGATATTGGTAAGCAGTTGTTAGGTTACTCAGCATCGCTCTTAGTACTTATGGTTTATGTGATTTTGGTGCCATTATTGGTGTTTTTCTTTTTGAAAGATAAAGATCAACTGATCCGCGGTAGCAAACGATTTTTTCCTTCAAACCGAGATTTAGCGCGTAAGGTTTGGAATGAGATGCATCAACAAATTTTTAATTATATTCGCGGTAAAGTGATCGAAATCGTGATCATTGGTGTTGTGAGCTATGCCTTTTTTGCCGTTATGGATCTGAGATATGCAGCGTTGTTGGGCGTGCTCACTGGCTTGTCAGTGCTTATCCCTTATGTTGGGGCAACACTGGTGACTTTACCTATCGCATTGGTGGCTTTTTTCCAGTGGGGTATAAGCTCTGAATTTGGTTATCTCATGATTGGTTATGGAATAATCCAAGCCTTAGACGGTAATGTACTAGTGCCGCTATTATTTTCTGACGCGGTGGATTTACATCCTGTATTTATCATTGCAGCGGTACTGGTATTTGGCGGGATGTGGGGAGTGTGGGGCGTCTTTTTTGCAATCCCGCTGGCATCACTGGTCAAAGCAGTGATTAACGCGTGGCCAGTGCATGAACCACTACTGACCAATAGCGATGAATCATTGCCTGAAGTAAAATAATCCTTGTGTACTTAGGTCAATTGAAAGGGGCTTAATGCCCCTTTTTTTATTCACTAGGATTGATCAGCAGATGACGAGCGGTCGCGGCTAATGAACGATAAACAATCGTTGTTTGCTTCGCTTTAATGTTCCAATGTTGCCAATAGAGCGGCACTTGCATCCGTTTAGCCGGAAATACTTCTACAAGTTGGCCACTGTCGAGCAAGGGTTTTGCCTGTAAATGAGCCACTAATCCATAACCTAGCCCCATTTTTATTGCCTCTAAGAAACTTTCCGAAGAGGGGATTTTATGCTCTCGACTACTGCATTCGCTAATATCAAAATAGAAGCTAAGAAATTTATCGTGCAGTTTATCTTTAGTGGAAAATACGACGGCAGGTGCCAATAGTATTGATTGGGGTTGGTCTATTAAGTCATTAAAGTAAAGGTGTATAAACTCGGGTGTCGCGACACAAATATATTCCATGTGGCCAAGAAACTCACTGCTACAACCCGCCATTGGTGATTGGCTGGTGGTCACACATCCTACAGCGTCACCACTTTTCAATAGATGATGTGTGTAAGCCTCATCATCGACCACTAATTCCAATAGCCAACTATGCCGTTTAAAAACTTCGGTGAGTGCGGGCAAAAACCATGTCGCTAAGCTATCAGCATTAACCGCGATACGGACGATGGTCGGTAAGGACGGGTCGTCAACATTCATCTCGCTGCGAAGCTCACTTTCTAACAATTGAACTTGAGCGTAATGCCTGAGCAATCGTTTACCCATATCGGTGGCATAAACCGGAGAAGCTCGAACCACTAGCGCTTGACCGACTTTATCTTCTAGTTGTTTAATCCGTTGCGATACAGCCGATTGGCTAATAAACAGCAACTTTGCTGCCTTATCAAAGCCACCTCGTGATACTACAACCGACAGGGCTTTTAGGTGGGCGTAATCAAACATAGATGATCCAACATAGCTGTATAAGTTTTACTTATGATACATAAATAAAATTAGTTGTACTTATTTTTCTTTGACGAATATTCTGCGCCTCAAATCATCGTATATTTATCAAGGTAAACTCATGCAAACAGCTTTCATTCAAGGAATGGGAATCGGTGGCAGCCTCATTATGGCTGTCGGCGCACAAAATGCTTTCGTGTTAAAGCAAGGACTAAAGAAGGCTCATTCACTGCCTATTGCAGCCTTGTGTTCACTGATTGATGCGATAATGATTACGGCGGGCGTGGCAGGTTTAGGTCATCTCATTTTGGCTTTTCCGCTAATAAAAGATATTGCCAGTTTTGGCGGGGCCATTTTTTTGCTGTTCTATGGCTATAGCGCTCTGAAATCCTCTTTTAGTGAAAACAACATGGTGGATGAAGAACACCAAGCAACAGATAGTTTGAAAAAAGCGGTATTAACCACCCTTGCGATAAGTTTGCTTAATCCGCATCTGTATCTTGATACTGTTGTGTTACTGGGAAGCATAAGCGTGCAGTTTGAAGGTAGTGCAAAGCAGTGGTTTGGCGCTGGCGCAGTACTGGCCTCATTTTTGTGGTTTTTTAGCTTGAGTATTGGCGCAAGATACTTAAGCCCAGTATTCAAAAAACCGAAAGCCTGGTGTTACCTAGATAGATTTATCTGCTTAACTATGTGGACCATAGCATTTGTACTTGTTTACCCGTATTTAACACTCATTCTAAGTTAATAAAAAATGCTAAAACAAAAAAGGAGCTAAAAGGCTCCTTTTTTTGTTTAATAACAGCAGGCCTTACTGAGCCAAATGCGCTAGCACAACTTCATGGTGATCTTTAGTTTTAAACTTATTGAACACATGAGCAATATTGCCATCTTGTCCCACGAGAAAGCTTAAACGATGAATGCCATCGTAGATCTTACCCATAAACTTTTTCTCACCCCAAACGCCAAAAGCATCAGCGATGGCGTGGTCTTCATCACTAAGTAATGAAAAGTTGAGTGCTTGTTTATCTGAAAACTTAGCAAGCTTTGCAACTGGATCTGGGCTAAGGCCTAATACAGTGACCGATAAGTCATTAAGCTGAGGTTGGCTATCACGTAGGCCACAAGCTTGCACGGTACAACCTGGGGTTGAAGCTTTTGGGTAAAAGTAGACCAGCACGGGTCCTGACTTTAACGCATCGCTCAAGCTAACTGTTTCGTTATTTTGATTCTGTAAGGTAAACAGCGGCGCTTTATCGCCAGCAGCTAACGTATTCATATAATGTCCTCTTTAATCTAAACTATCAATGCCTTGCATATGTTCCAAGGTGCACTCTAACGACATCTCTTTGGCAAGCTCGTGAATACTGATTTCGAGTTTTTCGAGATCAACTTTCTCAGGAACATTAATGGTGAATAAGATATTTTGAGATGGTTTACCCGCATCATCTTCGTCAGCATGGGACTTAACTGCGGCTAAATCTAACGAGCGGTCAGCTAAAAACTGGGTGATCTTCTTCATGGTGCCACGTTGGTCATGGCCATTAAAGTTGACTTCTAAACGGGAAATATAATTCTGCGTAGTATGTTTTGATGTTCGCTTCATGACTGTCATCAATTCAAGCTCAACACTTAAACTCGGCAGGGTAGATTCCATCCTAGTGATAGAAGACCATGAACCTGACAGCATCATAATCAAGGTAAACTCATTACCAAAAAGTGCCATTCGACTGTCGACAATATCACAGTCACACTCACTTGCGAGTCGAGCAAATTTACTCACAATGCCTGGACGGTCGGCCCCCATTGCAGTAACGACCAAGTGATTGGACATTAAGTACCTCATTTTTTGTATTAGTAGAACAAAAAAACAGCAAATTTATGACGTGTGCTTTTTTGCGGTTAACAATGCTACCACAAGTAAGTTAATTTGCGATCTTTGTCGTTGATGCAAGCTGGCATATTTAATATATTTCAAGTTGATAATGAATCTGGCATCAGTTGCTCAGTAGTGCTTGTTTTTAACGGCTTGCATCAGTACCATAGCCAGTCCTGAACCCTTGGGGAATACACATGATAAACGGAAGCATCGTCGCCTTAATCACACCAATGAATAGTGATGGCACAGTAGATAATAAGAGTCTTGAACATTTAGTTGAGTACCATATCGCCCAAGGTACAGATGCAATTGTTGCTGTTGGCACAACAGGTGAGTCGGCAACTTTGCCAGCAAACGAGCATATTCAAGTTGTTGCACAAACTGTAAAGTTTGCAGCAGGGCGCATTCCAATTATTGGTGGAAATGGCGCAAATGCAACATCAGAAGCAATAGAACTGACAAAAGGACTATCAAGTGTTGGCGTTGCCGCCATGCTTGGAGTGACCCCTTATTATAATAAGCCGTCGCCTAAAGGACTTATTGCACATTATAAAGCGGTTGCACAAAGCACTGATGTTCCTCAAATCCTATACAACGTACCCGGTCGTACGGCCGTTGATATGTTACCAGAGACAGTTGCAGAGCTCTCGAGTGTTAGCAACATCATTGGCGTTAAAGAGGCTACGGGCGATTTAGCTCGAGTGAGTCAGTTGCGTAAATTATGTGGTGATGACTTTTTACTCTATAGCGGTGATGATGCAACGGCTCGAGAATTTATTTCTTTAGGTGGCAATGGTGTGATATCGGTGGCAAACAATATTGTTCCTAAAGCGTTTAAGGCCATGTGTGATGCTGCATTAGCAGGTAACACTGCCGAGGCTATAAAAGTTGAAGAATCTATTCAATGTTTGTTCGGTGCACTGTTTTGTGAAGCTAATCCTATCCCGGTAAAATGGGCAGCTCATAGAATGGGACTTATCAGCCAAGGTAAAATTCGTTTACCTTTAACTGAACTTTCTACCGAGTTTCATGGTCTGTTGCTAGAAGCAATGAAAAATGCCCGAATTGAGGTTTAAGAATAAATGCTAAAGCAAGTATCACCATTATTACTGATCGCAGCAGTTACAGCGTGCAGTACGCCGATTGACAGAAGGCAAGCAAATGACGTGGATCAACAATATCAAGATCTCACCTCTGCACCTCAGTTAGTTATGCCTGAAGGCCTAAATCAACCTAACTACAGCAAGGAATATGATATTCCTGAAGTGGGTTCTAAAGTTGATACCACATTAGTGGGTAGTACCTTAGACATTCGTCCGCCGCTACAGGTTTTACCTATGTCAGCAGGTACACGTGTTGAAGAAGGCGATGACAATATTAAGATTATGGTTGAATCGATTGATAATGATTCTGACCTAAAGAAAGAGATCTTTGATGTTCTAGAAGAGTATTTCACCAGTCAGTCGATTGAAGTTCGCGCCGAAGATTATGAAGCGGGTACATTTGAAACCGATTGGATTGAACGCTCAGAGGTGGTCGAATCCAGTTTTTGGAGCAGCGATAAAATTTATCTATTACGTCAACGCTACAAATACAATATTGATGTTCGACCACACGGTCGCAGCGGTAGCGTCACCATCGATTTAATCGAACATGAAGAATCTTATGATGGTGAGGAGCAAGACATTCTGCTCAGTGGCGAAGATAAGCGTCGTTATACCATCGACATTCTAAATGAATCGATAAGCTATATGAGTGTTAAACGTGCTCAAGCAATGAAAGCTAAGCGTCTTAAGCAGAGCCTAGGTATTGACGTTAATCTGATATCAGAGCAAGACGAGCAAGCGTATTGGCTTGCTGACGCTAAGTTTAAGCGTACGTGGGATCGTTTGCGTATCGTATTGCCAGAAATGGGCTTTGAAATCGTTGATATGGATAGCAACAAAGGATTGTTATATATCAATGTGACTGATGACTCAGGTTTTTGGAGCTCATTATGGGGTGAAAAGAAACTGACACTCGATGAAGGTTCTTACCGTATAGAGCTTAAAGACGACACTGACGATAATAAAACACGGATCAATCTATTAGGTGCTGACAATGCGCCATTAGATAGCGAAGTTGTTATTGCTATTTACGAAGGCTTCTCCGAGCTAATGGAAGAAGACCGAAAAGTGCGTTAACGCATTACAGAACATAAAAAAGGAGCCTTGGGCTCCTTTTTTTATATCTGCAATAAACGGGTTTAGTGTTTTGTCATCTCTCGAGCCAATAATACTTAGGGTGTTATATCCGGTCGATAGAGGAAAATTTTAGGCAGAAGGTGGTGATAAGGATTTTTACCACAGGTATGCCCGAATAATTGATAATCTATTGATAAAGTGCTGCAGATTACGAATGTGACTGAAGTGTGTTATTTGTAAGAAAAAGTAAAACGTATTGATGCATAGTCACAGCAAGGTAAACTACCCCTAATTGAATAAAGTTGTTTGTTAGGAAATCCATGAAAAAAATAACAATAATCATACTGATTGCATTAGCAGCAGGCTTTGGGTATCAATATTATCAACAAGGGAACGTGGTTAAGGTTAAAAAAGCCAGGCCTACACCCAATGTGGTGGTCGCTAAAGCGACGATTCAACCGATCCGTGATGAAGTGGAAGCGTTAGGCACCAGCAAAGCAAACGAATCTATTACGGTAACCCCTAAAGTGTCTGAGGTCGTGACTAAGGTCAACTTTGAAGATGGTGATTTGGTTGAGAAAGGTCGCTTAATCGTGCAGTTACAAGATAGCGAGCAAAGAGCACGAGTGACGGTCGCAAAAGTGAAAGTGCAAGACCATCAACGGGAATTAGACCGGATCCGCTCGCTAGTCACAAGCCAAACGATTGCAGAGCTTGAGCGAGATAGATTACAAACACTCATCGATACCGCGAAAGCAGAATTAGCGCAATCGCAATCGGCGTTAAGTGATCGACGGATCACCGCACCATTTTCAGGTGCACTCGGTTTACGTCAGGTCAGTGTCGGTGCATTAGTGACTCCTGGTAACGCTATTACTACACTTGATGATATCTCGGTCATTAAGCTGGACTTTTCCGTACCGGAACGCTTTCTTCAATCGTTAGCGATTGGAAAGGTTGTTGAAGCGACAGCTGTTGCGTTTGATGGCGAGATGTTTATTGGTAAAGTGGTGTCCATTGATAGCCGCATAAATCCCAGTACGCGTACCGTCATTGTCCGAGCACTGATCCCAAACCCTAAGCACCGTTTGCTGCCGGGCATGTTGATGAAAGTAAAACTGATCAAACAAAGCCGAGAAGCCTTAATCTTACCCGAGTCTGCGATTATTCCAATACAAGATAGACACTATGTTTACTTGGTCAATGATGAGGGCGTGGTGGAGCAGCAACAAGTGACGCTTGGCTTACGAAAACGTGGCTGGGTTGAGATCATTGATGGCGTTGAACTCGACGAGCAAGTGGTGATCCGTGGTATTTTAAAAGTTCGTCCAGGTGATACCGTTAAAGTGACCTTTAGTGAGAAATTTAGCTTTCTAAAGCAAGCTAGCGTGGAGCCTGTGGCATGATCTTAACGGACATTTCGGTTAAGCGGCCAGTCTTCGCTTCGGTTATCAGTATCTTGTTAATCATTTTTGGTTTAGTGGCATTTGAAAAACTGCCATTGCGCGAATATCCTAATATCGATCCCCCAGTCGTTTCAATTCAGACTAACTACCGCGGCGCCAGTGCCGCAGTGGTTGAAAGCCGAATTACTCAGCTCGTTGAAGATAGAATTAGTGGTGTCGAAGGCATTAAACACATTAGTTCATCAAGCAGTGATGGTCGCTCGAACGTCACTTTAGAGTTTGACGTTGGTCGAGACATTGAAGCCGCTGCCAACGATGTCAGAGACCGAGTGTCAGGTCTTTTGAATAACCTTCCTGTAGAAGCTGATCCACCAGAAGTCCAAAAAGCCAATGGCGGAGATGAAGTCATTATGTGGCTCAACTTGGTCTCGGATCAAATGAACACATTGCAGCTGACCGACTATGCCAGGCGATATCTTGTCGACCGTTTCTCTGTGATCGATGGTGTGGCCAATATGCGTTTAGGCGGTGGTAAAGTCTATGCGATGCGTGTCTGGATCGATAGACAAGCATTGGCCGCAAGAAACTTAACCGTTGCTGATATTGAATCGGCACTGCGATCTGAAAACGTTGAGTTACCAGCAGGTAGCATAGAATCTAAAGAGCGTCACTTTACCGTTAGACTAGAAAGAAGTTATCGTACCTCTGATGACTTTGCCAATTTGGTACTCGCCGAAGGTGATGACGGCTACTTGATTAAACTAGGCGATGTAGCAAAAGTAGAAATAGGCTCTGAAGAGGAGCGCATTACGTTTAGAGGTAACAGAGAGGCGATGATTGGTCTTGGTGTGTCTAAGCAATCGACGGCCAATACCTTAGATGTTGCTCGTGCAGCGAATGCTTTAGTGGATCAAATTAACCCCACTTTACCAGCAGGCATGGAAATAAAACGCTCTTACGATAGCTCCGTCTTTATTGAAGCCTCGGTTAAAGAGGTTTATCAAACGCTGTTTATAGCCATGTTCTTGGTCATAGCGGTGATCTATCTGTTCTTGGGCAGTGTGCGTGCCATGTTAATACCTGCACTCACTGTCCCCGTATCATTAATGGCGACCTTTATCGTGCTTTATGCGCTGGGTTACACCATTAACCTATTGACGTTGCTGGCGATGATCCTCGCCATTGGTATGGTGGTTGATGACGCCATCGTTGTACTGGAAAATATCCATAGACGCATTGAAGAGGGCGATAGTCCGCTAAAAGCCGCGTACCTTGGCGCTCGGGAAGTGGCCTTTGCTGTAGTGGCGACAACCTTAGTATTGGTTGCGGTATTTATGCCAATCACCTTTCTCGAAGGTGATTTGGGTAAGCTGTTTAAAGAGTTTGCCGTCACAATGAGCGCAGCAGTGATCTTCTCTAGTATTGTGGCGTTAACATTAAGCCCGATGATGTGTTCTAAACTGCTTAAGCCTGCTGGTCAATCTTCTTGGCTTGTAAGGAAAATAGATAATGGAATGAATAAGCTATCAGCGGGCTATCGAGCTTGGCTTAGAAAGGCAATGTTACATCCGTTTATTGTGTCATCATTCATCCTTGTTGCATTGGTCAGCAGTGCATACCTTGCAACAGAAGTACCGCAAGAGTTTGCACCCAGAGAGGATAGGGGATCTATGTTCCTTATCGTCAACGGTCCACAAGGGGCAAGCTTTGAGTATATCGAATCTTATATGGATGAAATTGAAAACAGATTAATGCCGTTAGTTGATTCAGGTGAGATCAAACGCTTATTGATCCGTGCGCCTCGTAGTTTTGGTCGGAGTTCTAACTTTTCTAACGGTATGGCGATTATCGTATTAGAAGACTGGGCTGTAAGACGCAGTGCTTTTGAAATTATCGGCGATATTCGTGGACGTTTATCTGATTTAGCCGGCGTACGAGCGTTCCCTGTTATGCGTCAAGCTTTTGGGCGTGGTGTGGGTAAACCGGTACAGTTTGTACTGGGTGGACCCAGCTATGAGGAACTTGCTCGCTGGCGCGATATAATTCTCGAAAAGGTAAAAGAAAATCCTAATCTTGTTGGCGTCGATCATGATTATAAAGAGACTAAGCCTCAGCTTCGAGTGGTTATCGATAAAGATAGAGCCGCAGATCTTGGTGTTTCTATTTCACATATCGGTCGTACGCTGGAATCGATGTTAGGTTCAAGGCTGGTGACCACCTTTATGCGCGATGGCGAAGAGTATGATGTCATTATTGAAGGTAATCGTGATAATCAAAATACGGCAGCAGATCTTGAGAATATTTACGTGCGTTCAGAACGTTCACAAGAGCTTATTCCGTTATCAAACTTGGTCAGTGTTGAAGAGTTTGCAGATGCAAGCCAGCTGAATCGTTATAACCGCATGCGAGCAATTACCATTGAGGCAAACCTTGCAGATGGTTATAGTCTTGGTGAAGCACTTGATTATCTTAATGATTTGACTCTCGAGTACCTGCCAGCTGAAGCGATCGTCAGTTATAAAGGTCAGTCATTAGATTACCAAGATTCAGGTAATTCTATGTACTTCGTCTTTATCTTAGCGCTCGGTATTGTGTTCCTAGTATTGGCGGCACAATTTGAAAGTTTTGTTCACCCAGTGGTGATCATGCTAACAGTGCCATTGGCGACACTCGGTGCCTTAATAGGTTTGTGGGCGACGGACCAAAGCCTCAATATATACAGCCAGATAGGTATTATCATGTTGGTAGGCTTAGCGGCTAAAAATGGGATTTTAATTGTCGAGTTTGCCAATCAACTGCGTGATAAAGGCGTCGAGTTCCAAAACGCTATTATTCAAGCATCTAGTCAACGCTTACGCCCTATCTTAATGACTGGGATCACCACCGCTGCGGGGGCGATTCCATTGGTCATGGCCGAAGGCGCTGGCGCAGAGACACGCTTTGTCATTGGTGTTGTCGTTTTATCGGGAATAAGTTTAGCGACTTTCTTTACGCTATTTGTTATTCCCGTGGCATATTCGCTGTTGGCGAAAAATTCGGGTTCGCCAGAGATGGTTGCCCAACAACTTGAAAAAGAGCTTGCGGATTAGGCTCATTAGAAAGGTGAGTTAAAAATAGAAAACAAAAAAGGCGCTGTAAGCGCCTTTTTTATTGTCTGAATTTCAACAAAATAGAAAGATAAAATTATTGTGGTTTATCGCCTTTATCATCTTGTTCTTTCTTTTTATCCTGATCGACAGGATCTGTTGATTTAGGTTTCTTCTGATCTTTACCGAACTGAGGCATCTTGTATTTAGCGCTGTATTTAAGCACGGCTAAATTACTGGCGATGACACCAATTACTAATAAAATAAGTAAGCCAACTTCTAGATCAGACATATTCTTACCTTATTGTTAATCAACTGCCAAACGAGATTCACAGATACGAATATCTTCAGGTGTATCCACTTCTGGAGAGTCAAAAGCACTGATGGCGACTTTGATCTTGTAGCCATGTTCTAGCGCTCGTAACTGCTCAAGCTTTTCCAAATCTTCTAATCTACCGAGTGGCAGCTTGGCAAACGTGTGCACAAACTTACGCGTGTAGGCATATACCCCTAAGTGTTTATACACGGGGTAATCGTCTGTATCACGGCCAAAAGGAATGCGTGCACGTGAGAAATACAATGCATTAAACTCATTATCAAACACCAGCTTTACGTGCTTTGGATCGTTGAGCTCTTCCTCTTCGGTAATTTGAAATCCGAGAGTTGCCATTCCGAACTCACCAGGGTGACGGTCGAAAAGGCTAATAATTTGTTCGATAGAGATAGGGTCTATCAGTGGCTGATCACCTTGTAAATTAACCACTAAGTCGTCTTCTGCAAGCCCTAGCTGTGTAATCGCATCTTCGATACGATCTGTACCTGAAGCGGCTTCTGCACTTGTCATGATAACCTTACCACCGAAACCTTCGACGGCATCTTTTATGCGTTCGTCATCGGTTGCGACATAGATATCTTTAAGCCCTTTTGCTAGTGATGCACGCTCGTAAACATGCTGGATCATCGGTTTACCGTTAATTGGAGCCAACGGCTTGCCAGGAAAACGACTTGAGCCGTATCGAGCAGGGATCAACAAGGTTACATTCATTCAATTTACCTAATAATAAAATTAATGGGCTTCTTGATAAAAGCCCATTTAGCATCTAAAGAGGACTTAGATACGACGGAATAGCTTAGTTAGCATTTCGTCTGTGACTTTCTCTTCCCAGCCTTCGCCGTAAACATTGTCCCAAAGTGGACCCATGCTCTTTGTGACTGCAACCATCTTAGCGATAGTTTCGTCAGGCAAGTCTTTACAGATATTCTTTGGTAGGACAATGTTATGTTTATCCATCATCTTACGGAACTCTGCAACACCCTCAGGATAGAACTCTTCAAGCACGTCGAATGCTAAACAGTTACCGATACCGTGATGGTAACCAAGTACATAGCCTAGACCATATGAAACAGCATGACATGCACCTACTTGGCTGTAAGCAATGCTCATTCCGCCCATGTAAGATGCCATCATCAGCTTGTCGTCTTTCTCTTCATGGTCGTCAATGAAGACTTGACGGCAAAGATCCATCGACTTTTCAGCGAACGCTTTAGCAAATTCGTTGAGGTAGGTACCTTCAAGTGATTCAACACAGTGAATATAGCAATCCATACCGGTATAGAACCACTGATCGGTAGGCACGCCAGCAATTAATTCTGAATCCATGATGATTTGATCAAAGACGGTGTAATCAGAGTTAAGTCCAAGCTTACGCACAGGTCCGCAAAGCACTGCTGTACGAGACGCTTCTGCGCCAGTACCTGATACTGTCGGAATACCGATGTGGTGTACTGCTGGGTTGTTTATTAGATCCCAACCTTGATACTTAGCACTGCCACCGTCATTGGTTAGCATAAGAGCTACAGCTTTTGCTAAGTCGAGGGTAGAACCACCGCCTAGACCGATAACACTTACTGGCAACTTGCCGCTAAAAGCTTGTACTTGTTCAGTCAGCGCATCAACTTGCTTAGTGCTTGGCTCGTCATCGACATTGACATAGATAAGCATGTCTTGGTCTTTAGCAGGGACTCGGCCACTAAGAGGCTTATCTTGGTGAACGTCATCGACCAAAAAGACCACAAAATCATCTTCACTTTTGCGTTCTTCAGCGAGAACAGTATCTAGCTGGACAAACGATCCGCGACCAAAAATCATTTTTGGTACACATTTGAAATTTTTAAAACTCATTACAACATTCTCCGTTGAGACTATTACTGTAAAAAGTGCAATCGCGTCTTAAGAATAGACGCGACAACGAAATAAATCTTATTAAGCGAACGCGCGCTTAATATTTTCGATACGTTGGTTTATCTCTTCTTCAGTCCAAGATAGCTTGATCAACATCGAGATAGTACGGCTCATAATGGCATCAGACTTTGGTACTGAAACCTTAGTATAATCAGGACGATCTTCGATTAATGTGATCGGTAAAGCGGCCGGAGACTTAAGCTCTTGGATATGCTTCCAGTTGTTTAGGTAATGCCAGTTATTGATATACCAGTAGAAACAACCATCAACGCCATTTTCAGCTAACTTCTTGTTGATCTCAATAGTGCGAGCTTCAGTCGGCATAAAGAAGGTTAGGAAACCTGCTGAATCGCCTTCTGGATCGGGCAGTTCGCGGAATGTAAGCTCCGGAATAGTCGCCATTGCATCTTTGATGACTTTCTTATTGGTACGTTGAATATCAATAATTTTATCAAGCTTACGCAGCTGCGCTAAGCCCATCGCAGAGTTTAACTCTGAGATGCGGAAGTTGAGCCCCATCATGGGATGACCTTCAGCGCCGCGATCGTTGCCAACATGGTCATGACCGTGGTCAGAGAACATGTGTGCATTGTTGTATATGGTTTCATTGTTAGTGATGACCGCTCCGCCTTCACCGCAAGTGATGGTTTTAACAGAATCAAAAGAGTAGCAACCTACATCACCGATGGTACCAAGGGCCTGACCTTTGTAGCTGGCACCAATAGCTTGGCAAGCATCTTCAAGAATAACCAGGTTGTGCTTAGCGCAAACTGCTTTAATCTCATCCATCTTACCCATAGAACCACACATTTGAACTAAGTTGATTGCTTTAGTTTTTGGTGTGATAACCGCTTCAATGCCTTCAGGAGATAAACAAAGCGTTTCATCAATCTCAGCAAAAATAGGAACAGCGCCTGCCATGAATACAGCTTCAACTGAAGCGACAAACGTGAACGGTGGTACAATAACTTCATCACCTGCGCCAATGCCAGCTGCAGCCATTGCGGTTTGCAGTGCAGCGGTACCACTTGATACTAAGTGAGCATGCTTTGCATTCATTTTCTCGCAAAGTAAGGCTTCCATCTCACGTGTTTTCCAACGATCATTACGCATATGATCGAAGTTATAACGGAAAGTAAAACCGTTCTCCATTACGTCTGCAACTTCCTGCTTCTCTTCAGGACCAAATAATTCAAAACCAGGCATGGACATTTCCTTAGAATTTACTGCGCTCATAAGCGCTAAAAATAACTAATGGATTATAACTGTGATATGGGGGTAACTGCGAGATTTCTTAGCAATTTTCTATCGATTAATACGAATTACACGCAATAACGGCGGTTTCTGAAATGTGAGTATGCTTGTTTGGTTATCGGGAGTCTCAATTACGCGGTTTAGTCGAAGGAAGTAGGGCAATAAAAAAGTCTGTTAATTTAGGGAACGACCATTGGATAAATCGACTAGAACGGTGGATTTGGCTAATGCATTAACACACTTGATATAACAAAGGCTATCGACTCTAACGCGCTGATAGCCTGTATTTATATAGAAGCTACTTAGTCTTTATTAAGCTCGCTTTCTTTGTTTATTGTCACATCAAGATCAGAGAGTAGGCCGTTTTCGACACTGTATATCCAACCATGAATGGCCACTTCTTGGCCACGATGCCATGCCTCTTGCACTATAGTGGTGCTGCAAACGTTATCGACCTGTTCCATTACATTAAGCTCACACAAACGGTCAAAACGTTCCGCTTCATCCATTTTGGATAATGTGTCTTTATGCAGACGATGAATGTCTCGTATGTGACCTAACCAATTATCAATTAACCCAAGCCTTTCTGTGCCCATTGCAGCCTTTACCCCACCGCAACCATAATGCCCTACGACCATGATATGTTTAACTTTTAACACATCGACAGCATATTGAAGTACCGAAAGGCAGTTAAGATCTGTATGGATCACCATGTTGGCAATATTACGATGAACAAATACTTCGCCAGGCATTAGATCAATGATCTGATTAGAAGGGACTCTGCTATCAGAACAACCAATCCATAAGTACTCAGGGTTTTGCTGTTTGGCTAATTGCTCAAAAAATTTGGGGTCTTCTTTGAGTATGCGACCAGCCCAGCGTCTATTATTATCAAAAAGCGGTTTTAGTAATTTCATTCTGCTCTTATTTTCAGTCAGTTAACTAGAACGGTGATGCAGGGTAAGGATATCATCAATTGATTGCCTTGCTGGTCTATTCAGTCATGGTTGTTTGTGCCCTAACGATCAGTAAAATAGTAGAACACAAACCTTAACTGGTTGTTAAATAATGTTACGTGACAGTAATGTATGTTTAGTTTGTTTCATTTCTAGCTAATTTGTAGCAGAGAGAAATTCAGTTAGGTGCTGATTAATAAATTCAGCTTGCTCTAACGTCGATATATGCCCCGCATCGGGTATATGGATAAACTTACTGCCATCAATGGCATCGTGCATCAGGTAACTCTCTAATACCGAACGTGCTTTATCTTGCACCCCAGCCATTATCAAACAGGGCAACGTCAGTTCTTCCACTTGTTCCAGAGTATCTCGTCGGCCGAAAATCATCTTTCCTAAACGGAATAGGCTATCGATTTGCTCGCTGTTGATATTGGCGAGTATTAATTCAAACTTATCAACCAGTAATTGATTAGGATTATCCGCAAAAAACAACGGAATTATAGTGGCTCGTAGCGCTGGGGAAATACCTTTTTCATGCTTTATGACGTCAAGCATAGCGTAGTATTTGTCGCGGGTGATCTCTGGTTCAAAGCCAATAAAGCTATTGAGCATGACCAAACGTTTGACGCGGGTTGGCGCAAGTAGCGCTAATTCTGCACCCCACATAGCACCGACAGATAAACCGATAACCGAAAAGTCTCCGATATCTAACGAATCCATTAGAGACAGCATTTGAGCTGAAACATCGCGTAAGTTACGGCATTGAGCTGGCATATCTGTTGATAAACCATGACCCCATAAATCTGGAACGATACAACGATATTGTTGGCTCAAAAGTTCAATCTGTGGCGCCCACATTTGCGCATCCCACAGGTAGCTGTGCCCAAACAAAAGCACAGGGCCTTGGCCGATATCAATATAGCTAATGGCTTTATTATCGATAGTGTATTGCTGTCTATGAGTGGCAAAATCTAGATTTTTCACGGATTATTCTCTGTCATTGTGAATTTATTTGTTGTTAATTTCGATACTTGATTATAGCGGGACTGGCGCGACACGGTAAACATATTCTCGGGTTAACGCGTCTAACTTATCTAGAACTTGTGCTTTATATAATACCGACGAGTGTTGCAGGATATCGGCTAAGGTCTCTACATTGAACGCATCCACGTAGTGCTTAGATACCGGATAATAACTAAGATGCCATGGTTCAGCACTGACACCACTCAAGCCTTGTTGAAAAGGCAAGTAAAAGCCAAAACGTTGAGCATTGTTAGTTAACCACAAACTCAAGGTATAGCAGGGCCCATTCAGTTGATACTCCTGCGGAATTAGCTGTAAATCATGCTTTGATATCTTGTTACTATCAAAAATATCGATATCAGTACCCCAATGATGTCTTGAGGTCCCAGGTAGTGCAGACCATAGCAGTATTAGCGCGATAATCTGCTCTGCAGTTTTGCCGCCGATGTCGACTGGCTGAGCGTCTTTGTTGAGTAATGTGCGAGTGCCACTGGCTTTTGCATTCCAAATTAACTGTTGTCGATCAAAATCTCGAAAAGCAGAGCATATCTCTATCGCAATACCTTCTTTTTCAGCAGCGGTGCGCATTTGAGCAAATGCGTGTGCGGTTTCTTGCTCAAGGAGGTAACCGGAGCACTCAATTAAATGAGCACTGCTGAGTCCATAAAGGTGAGGGGCTGCTATTGGCACAACAGATTTTCCAAAATGGCTTCATAACACAGAGCTAGTTGCTCAAGGTCGGTAACTTTAACGCATTCATTCACTTTGTGAATCGTTGCGTTGACAGGCCCCAATTCCAGCACTTGTGCCCCCGTTGGCGCAATAAAGCGGCCATCGGAAGTACCACCTGATGTCTGAGGATCAGTATCTAAACCGGTGACTTTCTTAATCGCATCGCGTGTCGCATCAAGCAGTGGTCCATCACCCGTTAAGAATGGTAAGCCATTGAATATCCAGTTTATATCATAATCCAGTCCATGTGCGTCGAGTATGTTAAGCACTCGTTCGATCAATATATCAGCGGTGACTTCAGTAGAGTACCTAAAGTTAAACATGACCTCTAGCGCACCTGGAATAACGTTTGATGCGCCTGTGCCGCCATTGATGTTAGCGATTTGAAAGCTGGTAGGCGGGAAAAACGCATTGCCATTGTCCCACTTCATCCGGGCTAATTCATCGAGCACTGGTGCCGCTTTGTGAATAGGGTTGTCAGCAAGGTGAGGGTACGCGACGTGTCCTTGGACCCCATTGATGGTGAGGTTGCCTGTTAAGCTTCCACGGCGTCCATTTTTAACAATGTCACCCAGTTTATGCGTTGATGATGGCTCACCGACTAATGACCAAGTGATTTTTTCATTACGCTCTTCTAAGGTATCAATAACTCGAGTGGTGCCATTAATAAAGGGCCCCTCTTCGTCGCTCGTGATAAGAAAGGCGATAGAGCCATTATGGTCGGGATGGTTTTTAACAAACCGTTCAGTAGCAACGACCATTGCCGCAAGTGAGCCTTTCATATCTGCTGCGCCGCGTCCATGCAGGTAATCATCAATGACGACAGGCTCAAAAGGTGGCGTGTGCCAACGGTTGAGATCGCCAACGGGGACCACATCAGTATGGCCAGCGAAACAGAAAACAGGGTCTTGGGTGCCTTTTCGAGCCCACATGTTCGTGGTGTCTTCGAACACCATATCTTCAATGTTAAAACCTGCAGCAGCGAGTCTTGTAGCCATCAAGGTTTGGCAACCTTCATCTAGCGGCGTAACGGATGGACGAGAGATTAAATCTTTTGCCAATGCCAGTACTAAAGAATCTTTAGATTGGCTCATAGACTAAACCACGCTTTATATTCAGCTTCTTTGAATCCGACATTAACCTTGCTGCCGTTGACGAGTACAGGGCGTTTGATTAATGTTGGATAAAGGACCATTAGCGCGATAGCTTTCTTTTCATTAATGTCATTTTTTTCGGTGTCAGTTAAATTTCTAAAACTGGTGCTACGTTTATTAAATAAAGTTTCCCATCCAACGACAGCGACCCATTCTTCGACTTGCTCGGCAGTGAGCCCATGTTCACGAAAATCATGAAAATCAACGCTAAGATTATTTTGTTCTAGCCATTTACGGGCTTTACGTACGGTGTCGCAATTCTTAATGCCGAAAAGTGTCAAAGCGGGTACTCCATTATTAATTTTATTAGTGAATCTCATTGTGTCATTGGTTTTGTAAAGCCTCAAGGAAGAAATAGCTCTGCTTGGGGTTATTGAGTTTTATTCAACTTATTGGCGCTGATATGTGATAAACATGATTAGGAAACATTACATGTAAGCAACAAAAGCCGAATGATTGCATTCGGCTTTTGTTATGTGAAACGAACCATTAGCTTAAAGTATGGCGGAAAAAATAATGTCTTTACCCGCTTCTAAGGTCCCCTGTTTTTTATCCAAACCTTTCACGTCTTCCATGTTGGCGATAAGCACCGGTGTCAATAGGCTATCGGCATGCTCTTTTAGATATTCAATATCGAACTCTAAGATAGGCTCGCCCATTTTGACTTCTTGGCCTTCTTCAGCGAGACGTTTAAAACCGTTCCCCCTAAGCTCTACAGTGCCTATCCCAAAATGAACAAAAATCTCTAATCCTTGCGGCGATTCAATGCTAAAGGCATGGTTGGTTTCAAAAATTTTGCCTATGGTTCCATCTATCGGCGCAACAATATGCTGGCCTGTTGGTGCGATGGCTAATCCATCCCCGACAATTTTTTCAGAGAATACAGCGTCGGGTACTTTCTCGATCGCAACAATTTTGCCAGAAACGGGTGCATATACATTTACACTGCCCGCGATGTCTGTTTGTCCGGAAACAAGACGTCTAATGCGGCTTAAAAATCCCATTTATTTGCCCCTTGGAATCATTATAATATTCAAATTAGACTGCATTTATTATATCTCTATAAACTAAGACCTGTTAGATAAAGATTTAATTCTTCGATTCTTTCTATCTTTTGTGCCTGTTTGGCCATCTCTAAGCAAGATGAGTAACTGCTGGCTCTTATCGCCGATTTGACTTCCAATAATGAGACTAGATTGACACTGAGTTCATCAATACCCATTCCCACAAGTAAAGGTGCAACAATAGGGTCGCTGGCCAGTTCGCCACAAAGAGAGACTTTGACATTATGTTGCTTGGCAGTATCAATACTCATTTGAACCAAGGTTAAAATGGCAGGTGAAAGTGAAGGGTAATCCCGTGTCAGTTGCGGATTTGTTCTGTCAGCCGCCATTGCATATTGTGTTAAATCATTAGTACCAATGCTGATGAAGTCGAGCCTAGGCAGCATTGATGCAAGGTTTATCACCGCGGCAGGTGTCTCAACGACGATTCCGTAACTCAGTTCACCGTAGCCTTTTTCTTCTTCGTTTAAGCTGCTTTTACATTGTTCAATCAATTCAAAAAGTGTGTCTAGCTCTTCGACTTGGTTGATCATAGGAAACATCAACCGAATAGGTCCGTGGTTCGCAGCACGCAAAATGGCTTTTAGCTGGGTGACCAGGATTTCAGGATGTGCGAAGGTATATCGAATGCCTCTGATGCCTAGGGCGGGGTTATCTTCACAAGCTGGATTTAAGCAGGGTAACTCTTTATCAGCGCCCACATCGAGGGTACGTATGGTAAAGGGCTTTCCATCCATGAGCTGAAGCGCATCGCAATAGAAGTGGTATTGTATTTTCTCCTGTGGAATAGTCATGGTATTCATTAGCATGAACTCGGTTCTAAAGAGCCCGATCCCTTCAGCGCCAACATCGGTGAGATGGCTTATTTCATTTAAACTGCCCACATTAGCCAGTAATCCCACACAGTGCCCGTCGAGGGTCTGAGCGGGGAGATCTTTAAGCAGCAAGAGTTGCTGTTTGTGCGCTTCATCTTGTTGGCGCAGTTGGGTCAGTCTTTCGATGATGTCAGCGGTGGGGTTTAGATGCAGCTCGCCGTCGATAGCGTTGAGTACGACGGCGTCGCCATCGTTAATTTGTGACCGTTCAAATTGGCAACTTAACAGCGCTGGGATCCCAGCGCTGCGTGCCAAAATCGCAGTATGGCTTGTTAACCCACCGGTGTTAAGCACCAAGCCTGTTATGTGTTGTAGCGGTAGCATGGCGAATTCAGCAGGGGTGAGATCATGGGCCAAAATAACGGTTGGCGTAGTTAACTGGCTGAGGTCCAGATGCTGTGCGCCGCTGAGTCTGGCGATTAAGCGACTCGCTAAACACAAAACATCCTGTGCTCTATTGGCTAAATAGGGGTCTTCTAGTTGTTCAATCTCCGAAGCTTGATGGGAAAATACTCTCTCAATGGCCACCGCTGCATTAATTTGTAGCTGGCGAATTTCATTTACGACGACCTCTAGGAGCGAATCATCATCAAGAAAGAGTAAATCAGCTTCAATCAGATCATAATGCTCAGAACCGACCTTAAGCTTGGCTAGTATCTCTGCTAAATGACTTTTTTGCTTATTGAATGCTAATGCTAGTTTTCGTTGTTCATTAGGGATTTTATCAGGGGACAAACGTCGATAGTCGATTTTTTCATGGTGTAGATTGAGGTGTAGGGCTTGGCCGAACGCGACGCCTGATGAAACAACAATACCTTTAATCGACATAACGGAGCCTTTTAGCTAAGTGTAATAAGGAGTTCAGAAACTTCTTCAACTGCTTGCTGAGCTTGTTCACCTTCAGCGATAACTTTGACTTCTATACCGAAATAAAGCCCTAGTGTTTGTAGCTTAAAAAGGCTTTTTGCACTGGCCTGTTTTCCGTTACATTCTACGATGATATCGCAATCAAATGATTTGGCTTTTTTAACTAATAGTGCCGCAGGTCGAGTGTGTATACCGTGCTTAGCAGTTATTGTAACGGTTTTTTGGTACATATAATCTTCTCGTTAAAAGGCTAAGAATCGGCTGTATAAGCTGATGATTATCTGCTCTGATGTTCAATGATTTGATAGTTCTTTTTCTTGAGTGCTTTTGTGGCTTCGGCCAAGGTGTCTTTTTTTACCAGAATATAGTCGGTATCGAATGTAGAGATAGCAAATATACTAATTTTTTCTGCGGCCAATGCGCCTGATACGCTCGATAATATGCCTGTCATGGAAAAGCCTAAAGGGCCCAATACTTCAAGACAGCGCCAACCGTTTTCCTGCTCTAGGCTATCCATTTCGAATGTTGAAATTACGACAACTGACAGTTCTTCGCTCGTTTTACCGATAAAGTAGATATCTTGCTGAAAAATCGCACTCGGTACGATACTGTCAGGAGCAAGGCTATGAATAGTAAAAAGTTGCGGATGAATCGCTAAGGTCATGCGTGCCATAAATTCAATTCCGTATTGATAGATCGTCCGAATTGAATTTAGCTTAACATAGTTTGAATAATGAAAAAGGGGCAAATTATGCCCCTTTTTTAATGTGGATAAGCGTTTAGCTGACCTTAAACTGGCTTAATGTTTTGGCTGAGTTTTTGCTAATCGATTGTAATGACACTGCGGCATGGCGGTTACTTTCGTTGGCCTTTACTGACACTTCAGTCAGTTCTGTAATACTGCATATATTGCGATTAATCTCTTCCGTGACCAGAGATTGCTCTTCTGTTGCGCTGGCTAACTGGGTATTCATATCGCTGATATGAGCAACAAGATCCAAAATTTCAGCTAGTGATTCCCCCACACCCTTAGCTTGACTCTGCACTTGCTCAGATTGTTGTTGTGTACGCTCGTTACTAGAGACGACCGAACTCACGCCTGATTGGATCTCAGTGATGATTTTTTGAATTTCATTGGTAGAGTCCTGAGTTCGGTTTGCTAAAGCACGCACCTCATCGGCAACAACAGCGAATCCTCTGCCGTGCGCACCGGCACGGGCGGCTTCAATCGCGGCATTAAGCGCAAGCAGGTTGGTCTGATCGGCGATGCCTCTTATCACATCTAATATGCTGCCAATCTGTTTTGAAGACGTGCCAAGATGGTGGGTTATCTGTTCAGATGTTTTTAACTCTTCGACTAATCGCTGCGTATTATCGAGGGTGTTATCCATTTTTTCCATGCTGAGTTGGGCTTGCTGTTTGACACTATTTGCGGCGTCTGCGGCTTGACTGGTGTTGGTCGCCATCTCATGGGTGGTTGATAGCATCTCGTTGATTGCAGTTGCAACGCTGCTGGTTTCTTGATGGAGGTGATCAACACTGCTATTTGACTCCTCTACGGCATTAAGTAAACGTGTGGCATCATCATCTAGGTTTTTTCCTAGCGGTTGTAGTTGAGCAACAGTATCTGCAATCTTTATCACAAACAGATTAAAAGCCTCTGCTAGCTCTGCTACCTCATCTTTACCTTTTGTGGGTAACCTTTTGGTTAGATCACCGTCACCTTGTGCAATATCTTTCATCGCCGCAATCGCATTTTTAAGCGGTGCGGTAATCGATAGATTAAGCAATAAGAAGAATGAAAAAATGGGAATAGATATCATTAGCATGATAAGCACGTAATCAAATGCCATCGAATACATGACATTGTTTATCTCGCTATTATAACTGCCGGTAATGAGTGTCCAATCCCAAGCGGGATAGTACCTAGCCTCAACCAACTTATCTTCTAACTGGCTGCTTTGAGCATTAATAAAGCTGACTTGGCCTTTGGCTGTGCCATTGATTGCAGCAGCTGCAACGATTGCAGAGAGTGTGGTGTCATTACCTTGCTGGTTAATGCTGGCAAGTTTGTTACCGATAGTTTGCTTACTCGCGCCATTGGCTAAAATGGTGTTATCTCTATCAAGTAAAATGAAGTTGCCTTTATCGCTAAAATGGATCTGGCTGATAAGGTTAGCACTTTCTACCTTGGCATCACTTTCAGAAATATCACCATTAGCCGCTTGCATCCGATGCGCTTCAATAACACTGATAACCGTGTTTAGCTGCGCATCATTTTGCTGCCACTTTTGCGTAACAAGGTTGTTGTATTGCTCGTTTATCGAAAAACTGGCAAAACAAACGGTACCGATCGCTGCCAGCATGAGCATTAAAATAAGTCGTTGGAGGATGGTTAGTTGTCTTAAAAGGGCAGTCATAAGAGCCTGGCTACATTAAATAAAGAGTGTCATGAATGTATCGTTTATTGTTAACCAAAAGAACCCATAACAGTATGTTTATTTTAAAAATGTTAACTATATCGACTCTTTATTTATTTTTATATTTTTTAAATCATAGATCTCATTTTTCACCGCTAAATGACATTTTATTTTGAGGTTTAGAATAGATGTTCTGATGACATTTGTTTAAGCATAATTTATTTAGCCTAATGTCTGAACAACTGCAGATAAAATCGACGTTTTAGCTTAGTTTTTACTTTGA